>NZ_JBEZZR010000010.1:0-222679 GCF_040639325.1 Actinoplanes sp. NPDC023936
TATTCGGATCTGGGCGGGGGAGGGCCCACTCCGGGCGGTCAGGCTTGATCCCTGCGTGGGCCCTCCCCCGCCCCAAAACCTTGCGTGGCTGGCCTTTGGGGGGCCGGGAACGCTATGTGAGGGCTTTCGGGTGGCGGTGGGTGCGCCGGGTTGGCTTTGGTGCGGCTCTGCGGCTCTGCGGCTCTGCGGCTCTGCGGCTCTGCGGCTCTCCGGCTCTGCAGCTCTGCGGCGAGGGCTACGGGGTGGGCCAGGGGTAGGGGCGTTCGGGGGGTAGGAGGGCGGCTGCGGCTGCTGGGGTGGCGCTTTGTGTCCTGGCGTGGATGGTGTGGGCCAGCTCGGTCACGTCGGTGATTGAGGCCGTCCAGGCGGTTGTGTAGTGGGCGGCGGCGTCCGGGCCCAAGCCCAGTTGCAGCGAGCGGTAGGGCAGCGGCTGCAGGTGCAGGTCGCGTTCCGGGTCCCACTGGATTCGGGTGGGTGCGGCCCTGAGCCGGCGCTGCCAGGTCGCTCGGTCGGGGTGCGTTCCGGGCTCGTAGTGGCTCAGGACGGCGTGATTCAGCGCCCACTCGAAGCCGGCACGGGTGATCGACACGGCGAGTATCCGTTCCTGGCCGGGCTTGGTGGCCCAGCCGGAGCGGTACATCATCCACAGGAACGACGGTTTGATCCAGGTCATCCGATTCGGCTTGAACGGTGGCACGAAACGACCGGCTCGCAATGCCGGTTCCGCGATTTCTACCGGATAAGCCTGATAAATCGTGATCAGGTCATCGTCGAACACTGCTCGAATCTCACGCACGAGCAACATCGTTGCGGGGTTCTACAACTGTTGCACCTCAGTTTGCGGCGCATCGCCGGCCAGCACGAAATCGTTCGAACCCAGCGGCTCGACAAGTCCGTCCTCGACGAGTCCGGAAAGCGCCCGCGCCCGTTGCACCTCATCCGTCCAGACGAGGTCCAGGCGCTGCCGCGGCACCGGCCCGCTGGTGTGCCGCAGCACTTCCAGAATCAGTCCTCGAACCTGGCGATCGGTGCCGGCGTAACGCTGCGGTTTACGGCTCGGCCCGTCCGGGAGTGGCGTTCCGGAAAGACGCCAAGCGCAAACGTCATGGAACGGGCATTCACTGCATTTCGGCGACCGGGCCGTGCACACGATCGCGCCCAGTTCCATGAAGGCGATGCTGGCCCGGGCCGCCGTCGGCACGTCGAACGGCAGCAGCGCCTCCATCGCGGTCAGGTCGGCGGCGGTGGTGGCCGGCCCGGCGTCCGGTTTGCCCTCGACGGCTCGGGAGACCACCCGCCGCACGTTCGTGTCCACCACCGGGTGCCGCTGCCCGTACGCGAAGGTCGCCACCGCCCGCCCGGTGTAGGTGCCGACACCCGGCAGAGCGAGCAACTGATCGAGATCATCCGGCACCCGCCCGCCGTGGCGCTCCACGATCGCGACGGCGCAGGCGTGCAGGCGCATGGCCCGCCGGGGGTACCCGAGCCGCCCCCACATCCGGATCGCCTCGGACGGCGGATCGGCGGCGAGCGCGGCCGGTGTGGGCCAGCGGGTCATCCAGGAGCGCCAGGCGGGCTCCACGCGGACGACCGGGGTCTGCTGGAGCATCACCTCACTGACGAGTACGCCCCACGGGGTAGTCGAGGGCTGACGCCACGGAAGATCTCGGGCATTCGTGTCGTACCAGGCGATGGCTGCGTCGGCGAGAGTCATAGCCGTTTTACTGTAGGCGGGTGCACGAGCTAGCCATCACCGTCATCGGCCCGGACCGGACCGGCATCGTCGCCGACGTCGCCGAGGCTCTCGCCGGAGTCGGCGCGAACCTCACCGACTCGACGATGACCCGTCTGCGTGGGCACTTCGCCATGACCCTGATCTGCAACGGGCCGACCGCCGAGGAGGTCGAGGCGGCGCTGAAGCCGGTCGGTCTGCTCGCCACGGTGCGCAGTGTGGAGCCGGAGTCCGACCAGGTGCCGAACGGCGAGCCCTACCTGGTGAGCGTGCACGGCGCCGACCGGCTCGGCATCGTCGCGGCGGTCACCCGGGTGGTCGCCGCGTCCGGTGGCAACATCACCGACCTCACCACCCGTCTGACCGGGCCGCTCTACGTGCTGGTCGCCGAGGTGGACCTGCCGGCCGGCGCGGCCGACGAGCTGGCCGAGCGTCTCGCCGTCGCGGGCGCCGAGCTGGGCGTCGACGTCACGCTCCGGCGAGCCGAGTCGGAGCTGCTGTGAGCCGGCGATCGGCGGGCCCGGAACAGATCAAGGATTCGGCCGGCCCGCAACGGAGCCCGGCATGGGCCGGCTCCGGAGGAATGCCCGAGGGCCGGGTGCTCCCCGTCGTCACCGCGCCAGCCGGCGTGCTCGGCGAGGTCGGTCGGGAGGTCGACCCCACCGACCCGGAGATCGTCCAGCTCGCCGCCGACCTGGTCGCCACGATGCGGGTCTCGCCGGGCTGTGTCGGGCTGGCCGCGCCGCAGGTGGGTGTGAGCGCTCAGGTCTTCTGCGTGGATGTCACGGATCACCCGAAAGCGGCGACGGTCCACGGCACGTTCGTCCTCTGCAACGCGAAGATCATCGAAGCGAGCCGGTGGCGGCCCGGCCGGGAGGGCTGCATGTCCGTGCCCGACCTCACCGGTGACGTGAAGCGTGCGGCGCGGATCGTGGTCGAGGCCGTCCTCCCCGGTACGGGTGAATCCGTCACGATGACGACCGACGCGTTCGAGGCGCGGGCGCTGCAGCACGAGATCGACCACTGTGGAGGCAAGCTCTTCCTCGACCGGGTCGCCGGCGCCCACGCCGTCTACCAGCGCAAGGTCTATCTCTAACGAGCGATTCGCGAGTTGGTGTCGCATAACCGGCGCGTCGTGCGCATGCCGCTGGACGCACGGGTCTACCGTGAGCGTCATCATGCGTGCGACGGTTGGTCCCCTCTCACCCAGCGTCTACTGGCGCCGGCGTGCGGTCGTGCTGGGCGCGGTGCTGCTCGGCGTCATCGTGCTCTTCATGGCCTGTTCCCCTGAGGACGACAAGGACACGAAGACCAAGAACGCGTCGTCGCAGTACCCGACACCCGCGCCGAACACGGCGTCGCCGTCACCGGACACCTCCTTCCTGGACAGCGCGCCGCCCGGCGGCCAGGCGCTGCCGGACCCCGCCGACCTGCTGACGCAGGATCCGGCGGAGGAGCTGCTGCCGACCACGAACGCCCCGACGGCCGGCGCCCCGAGCGCCGGTGCCCCGGGTGCCGGCGCCACGACCGCGGCTGTCCCGGCCGGTGACGGTGGCGCCTGCACGGATGCCGAGATGTCCGTCACGCCCGTTCCGGTGAAGGCCGGTGTCAAGCGCGGCGTTCCGCTCGAGATCCGCTTGAAGATCAAGAACATCGGCACGCGCACCTGTACGCGGGACGTCGGCGCCGACCCGCAGGAGCTCTACCTGGAGCAGGGCGCGCAGAAGTTCTGGTCGTCGGACAAGTGCAGCACGGCGAAGGGCAGCGACATCCGCGCGTTCGCCCCGGGCGCCGAGCGGGAGTACATGGTGACCTGGAACGGCCGCCAGTCGACCCAGTGCGCCAACAACGTGCCGGCCGGCCCGATCCCGCCGGCCGGTGATTACGAGCTGCGCGGACGCCTTGGCGCGCTGGTCAGCGCCCCGGTCGTCGTGACGATCGTCGCCTGACAGCTTGGTCGCGGCACTCGAGCTCTACCTGGACGTCGACGCGACCCGGCGGATCCGCACGCTCTGGCGCGCGCTGGACGACGAGGGCATCCCGAGCCTGGGCTCGCTGCACCAGAAGCACCGCCCGCACATCTCCCTGGCCGCCGCCCGGCACATCGATCCGCACGCGGTCGCGGACGCCCTCGACGGCGTTCCGCTGGGCTGCGGACTGCCCGTGGAGATGAACTTCGCCGGCCAGTTCGTCGGTCGTGTCCTCTGGCTCGGCGTCACGGTCACCCCGGAACTGCTCGCGCTCCACCGAGCCGTGCACACCCGCCTGGACGAGCGCGGCGTCGACGTCTGGGACCACTATCGCCCCGGCCGCTGGGTGCCGCACTGCACCATCTCCCTGCGCGTCCCCAACCCGGTGATGGGCCCGGCGATCCGCCGCTGCCTGGAGGTCCTCCCGCTCACGGCGACGATCACCGGAGCGGCCGTGGCAGACCACGCGAACGACATACATCAAACCCTCTGACGGGTACGGGTCATCGGCCACCCTGCTACGCAGAGTCACCCACCAGTCAGCACCGGACGCCAGGAATGTTCGCTTTGTCGCACGTCGAGCGCGCCGTTACTCTACGGAAGTGAGGCACGTCACTAGACGTAGCGCTCCAGGATCGACGCCTCGGCCAGCCGGGACAGGCCCTCCCGCACACCCCGGGCCCGAGCGTCGCCCACGCCCTCGACGGCCTGCAGATCCTCGACCGTCGCCCCGAGCAGGCGCTGCAGGCTGCCGAAGTGGTCGACCAGGCGGTCGACGATCTGCGCCGGGAGCCGGGGCACCTTGGCCAGCAGCCGGAACCCGCGCGGCGAGACGGCCGCGTCGAGCGCGTCGGAGGCGCCCGGGTAACCGATCGCCTTCGCCACCGAGACCAGGTCGATCATCTCGGTGGCGGTGAGCAGGTCCAGCTCGACCAGGGCCTCGTCGAGCGTGCGGGCCTTGCGGCCGGACGGCAGGTAGTCGCGGATGACCAGGGTGCGGTCGGCGTCGACACCGGCCATCAACTCGTCCAGCTGGAGGGCGAGCAGGCGGCCGTCGGTGCCGAGCTCCACCACGTAACCGGA
This sequence comes from Actinoplanes sp. NPDC023936, assembly GCF_040639325.1. Lineage (NCBI taxonomy): Bacteria > Bacillati > Actinomycetota > Actinomycetes > Micromonosporales > Micromonosporaceae > Actinoplanes > Actinoplanes sp. NPDC023936. The sequence goes on from NZ_JBEZZR010000010.1 coordinate 4,786, forward strand.
GATCTCGTCGGCGATGCGGCGGACCATCTCCAGCCGCTGCACCACTGCCACGGCGTCCCGGACGGTCACCAGGTCCTCGATCTCCAGGGCGGAGAGCGTGCCGGAGACCTCGTCGAGGCGCAGCTTGTAACGCTCCAGGGTGGCGAGCGCCTGGTTGGCCCGGGAGAGGATCGCGGCCGAGTCGTCGAGGACGTGGCGCTGACCGTTCACATAGAGCCCGATGATGTGCATCGACTGGCTCACCGAGATCACCGGGAAGGCCGACTGTTTCGCCACCCGCTCGGCGGTGCGGTGCCGGGTGCCGGACTCCTCGGACGGGATCGACGGGTCGGGCATGAGGTGCACGGCGGCCCGGACGATGCGGGTGCCGTCGCTGGAGAGCACGACCGCGCCGTCCATCTTGCACAGCTCACGCAGCCGGGTCGCGGAGAACTCCACATCCAGAGGGAAGCCGCCGGTGCAGATGCTCTCGACGACAGCGTCGTAGCCGAGCACGATCAGCGCGCCGGTGCGGCCCCGCAGGATGCGCTCCAGACCGTCGCGCAGCGCCGTGCCGGGGGCCATCAGGGCCAGGTTGGCGCGGAGCGGATCGCTTGCTCCCCCGGTCAGGCCGGGGCCGGCCGTAGGTGTCATCGCGCGGTGTCCAGCGCCGTTGACGCCGGGACGTGGCGTGGAACTGGCGGCGGGCTTGGAACCATCGCGGTCGAGCGGCACCTGGACATTCTACGGACTGTCATCCACGTCAACGAGGCGTGGTTCGATGAATGCTCCGTAGCGTGATGATTCGTCACGCTGCGTCACCGCGCGACGTGATCGGCGGCGGCCCTCGCCGCGCTCTGCAACGCCGAGCGCAGATCGCCGACCTCGACCACCTGCATGCCCTTGGGCGTGCCTGTCGTCCCGTCCGGCCCGCAGCCCGGCGGCACCAGCGCGACCCGGAAACCGAGCCGGGCCGCCTCGGCGAGCCGACGCCCGACCGCGCCGACCCGGCGGATCTCACCGGTCAGGCCGACCTCGCCGATCGCCACCAGGGTCGGCGGCATCGCCAGGTCGAGCCCGCCGGACGCGACAGCGAGCGCCATCGCCAGGTCGGCCGAGGGCTCGGTGAGCCGGATCCCGCCGACGGTGGCCGCGAAGACCTCCCGGTTGGAGAGCTTGAGCTGCTTGGTGCGGCGCTCCAGGACGGCCAGGACCATGGCAAGGCGGGCGCCGTCGAGACCGGACACCGTCCGCCGGGGCGAGCCCTGCACCTCGGCGCCGATCAGCGCCTGGACCTCGGTGACCAGAGCGCGCCGGCCCTCCATCGCCACCGTGACGCAGGTGCCGGGGACGGGCTCCAGATAGCGCGTGAGGAATAGGCCGGACGGGTCGGGGAGGCTGGTGATGCCGCCCTCGTGCATCTCGAAGCAGCCCACCTCGTCGGCCGCGCCGAAGCGGTTCTTCACGCCGCGGACCAGCCGCAGCGACGAATGCTTGTCGCCCTCGAAGTGGAGCACCACGTCGACCAGGTGCTCGAGGACCCGGGGACCGGCGACCTGGCCGTCCTTGGTCACGTGACCGACCAGGACCGTCGCGATGCCGCGCTCCTTGGCGATCGAGACGAGGGCGGCCGTCACGGCGCGGACCTGGGTCACGCCGCCGGGCACGCCCTCGGTGCCGGGGGCGGAGACGGTCTGCACCGAGTCGAGCACCAGCAGACCGGGTTTCACGGCGTCGAGGTGGCCGATCACCGTCCCCAAATCGTTCTCTGCGGCCAGGTAGAGCTGGTCGTGCAACGCGCCGAGCCGCTCGGCGCGCAGGCGGACCTGGCTCACCGACTCCTCACCGCTGACCACCAGCGACGGGGTGCCGGCGCCGGCCGCCCACTGCTGGGCCACGTCGAGAAGGAGGGTGGACTTGCCGACGCCGGGCTCGCCGGCGAGCAGCACCACAGCGCCGGGGACCAGGCCGCCGCCGAGCACCCGGTCGAGCTCACCGACACCGGTGGCGACGGCACGAGCCGGCGCGGCGCTGATCTGGGCGATCGGCCGGGCCGGCTCGGACGGCATGCGGGAGCTGACCACCCGGCCGGAGACCAGCGGGGCGGAGACTGTGGACTCGATGACCGAGCCCCACTCGCCGCACTCCGGGCAGCGGCCCACCCACTTGGGTGGCTGGTGGCCGCAGGCGTCGCAGACGTAAGAGGCGCGAGGTGCCTTGGCGGAAGCTCGGGAGGATGTCACCCGGCAAAGTTAGCCGGGGGGTACGACATCACTCGTGCTCGGCCTCGCCGAGGTGATCCTCGGCCGGCTCGCCCGGCGCCCGGGAGACGGGGGTCAGCGGGTTCGCGACCGGGGCCGGCAGCTCGAGGGCCGGCGAACCGTCGCTGAACTCGAAGACGAGGTTGACCGAGGTGCCCGGCATGAGGTCGTCACTGAGGCCGATGACCTGGAGCTGCGCCGCGTCGGTCGGACGGAACAGGGCGGAACCCTGCGCGCCGATCTTGAACTGGGCCGGGGCCACCTTGACCGGGGGCACAACCGGGGCGGTCGGGCCGTCGGAGGCGATCGGCGCCGACGGGGCGTCGGAAGCCGGGCCGGTGGGCGCCTCGGACCCGTGCGCGCCGGGAGTCTCGGAAGCGTTCGCGGCGGGAGTCTCGGGAGCGTGCGCGGACGGCGTCTCGGCGGGAGCGCCGGACGGCGCTGCCGGGGCGGCTCCACCGGTGACCACGCCGACCTGGCTCGCCGAGACGACCTGGGCCTGTTCGGTCGGCTTGGAGCTGATCGACACCGTGATCTCGTTGTCGGTCTGGTTGTAGAGGCTCAGCTCCAGCGGCGCGTTCCCGCCGGCCTGGTAGCCCTGCACACCCGGGAACTCCACCTGCAGGTTGCGGATGTAGACGCTTCCGGCCGCGGTCTGCGAGTCGACGCCGCCGATGGGCGTGTCCAGCATGGCGGTTTCGGCGACCTGACCGGCCGAGCACCCGGCCAGCGCCAGGACAGCGACCGTGGCGGCACCCGCGACCAGACCGGCGCGACGGGTTCCCAGGGGACGCATCACGATCCTCCAAATAGAGACACCAAGGTGTTAGATCAGCCTAATGGGCGGCGATCGGCCGCGTGCGCCGACCCATCCAACAGGTGCCGGTCAGATCCATCATGCGCCGGTCAGGCCAGGACGGATCAGCTCAGCACCAGCAACACGACGTCGATCAGGGCCACCACCATCACCGCGCGAAACAGCGCCACCGGCCGGCCACTCGCGCGCTTGGACACGTACATCCCAAGAGGAAGGACCACGACGGCGACCGACACCGCCGCCCAGCCGGCCCACGACGGAGGCCCGGGGGGCCCTGCGACAAGCGTGAGCGTGGCACCCAGAAGGAGTACCGCGGCGGCCAGCTGGGAGCCGCGGGCGCCGATCCGATGCGGCAACCCGCGCACCCCGGTCGCCGCGTCGTCGGCGAGATCCGGGAGCACGTTGGCGAAGTGCGCGCCGCCGCCGAGCAGCGCGCCCGCCGCGACGAGCCAGGCCGGTGGGGCCGGATTGCCGGGCAGCGACACCACCACGAACGCCGGCAGCAGCCCGAACGCCACCAGATAGGGCACCACGGAGAACGGCGTGGATTTCAGCGGCCAGTCGTAGAGCAGGGCGAACACCCCGACCAGCGCGATCAGGAGGGTGGGCACGGCGCCGAGCGGCAGCGCCGGCAGGGGAATCGCGAGCGCCGCGAGCAGACCCGAGATTCCCACGGTACGGGCGGAGACCGCGCCCGCCGCCACCGGTTTGTCCCGCCGCCCCGCCGTGCGGTCCCGGTCCGCGTCCAGCCAGTCGTTGACCCAGCCCACCGCGAGCTGGGTGAGCGCCACCGACAGCACCACCGCGACGAGCCGCCACCCCCGATGCCCCACCCCCACGGCGAGCAACGCCATCGCGAGGGTGACGGCGCCACCCGGCTCCGGATGTGAGGCGCGTAGCAAGGCGAGTGCACGGGGCATGTCTCGCAGTGTGGTGGAACCGGCGATCCCGTGCCACGCTCGATCACATGCTGTCGATGCAGCGCAATGATCCCCGTCAGTACGACGACCTGGCCGGCGAGTGGTGGCGACCCGGCGGAGACTTCGAGCTTCTGCACTGGCTGGCCGCCGCCCGCGCGGCGCTGATCCCACCGGCGTCCGGCCCGGGCCGGGTGCTGCTGGACGCCGGCTGCGGCGGGGGACTGCTCGCCCCGCACGTGCGCGACAAGGGGTACCGGCACGTCGGCGTGGACCTGGGCCGCCCGGGCCTCGCGGAGGCGCACCGGCGCGGGGTCACCGGCCTCAACGGCGACGTGACACGGCTGCCGCTGCGGTCCGGCAGCGTGGACGTCGTGGTGGCCGGCGAGATCCTGGAGCACGTCACCGACCTGCCGGGAACTGTCGCGGAACTGTCCCGGGTGCTGCGGCCGGGCGGGCTCGTGGTGATCGACACGGTGAACGACACCCCGCTGAGCCGGCTGATCACGGTGACCCTCGGCGAGCGGCTCGGTGTGGCGCCGGTGGGACTGCACGACCCGGACCTGTTCGTGCCGCCCCGGCGGCTGATCGAGCAGTTCGCCCGGCACGGCGTGACACTGCGGATCCGCGGCGTCCGGCCCACCCTCACCGGGATGTTCAAGTGGCTGGTGTTGCGCAGGGGGTCCGCGGGAAAGATCGTTCCGGCGTTCTCCGCCGCCGTTCTCTATCAAGGGGTTGGTACCCGGCATGATCGATGAGGCTCGCCGGCTGGCGCCGCGCTTCGCGGCCCGCGCCGCCGCCACCGACCGGGACGGTTCGTTTCCCGTCGACGACTTCGCCGACCTGCGCGACGCGGGACTCTTCGGCCTGATGGTCCCGGCACGTCTCGGCGGTACCGGCGCCGGCTTCGCGGAGTACGCCGAGGTCGCCTACGAACTGGCCCGGGGCAACGGCGCCACCGCGCTGGTCTTCAACATGCACGCCTCGGTGACCGGCGCGCTCAGCGGGATCAGCGACGCCCTGGCCGACGCGCTCGGGCTGCCGCCGGACGCGATGGCCGCCCGGGACGAGCACCTGAAGGCGGCCGCCGCCGGCAGCTGGTACGCGGTGGCGATGAGCGAACGCGGCGTCGGCTCCCGGCTGTCGAAACTGGCCACCAGCTACGAGCGGGTCGACGGCGGATACCGGATCACCGGGTCGAAGACGTTCTGTTCGGGGGCGGGGCACGCGGACGCGTACCTGGTGGCCGCTCGCAGCGCGAGCGACCCCACCCAGGTCTCGCAGTTCCTGGTCCCGGCCGGCGACGGGATGCGCGTCGAGGAGACCTGGGACGCGCTCGGCATGCGCGCCACCGGCTCGCACGACCTGCACATCGACGTGACGGTCCCGGCGTCGGCGCTGCTCGGCGGCCTGGAAGGGCTCGCGCTGGTGGCGGTGCAGCTGGCGCCGCACTGGATGGTGGCCAGTTACGCGGCGGTCTACGTGGGCGTGGCCCGGGCCGCCGTCGACGCCGCCGTCGCGCACGTGAACGAGCGAGGGCTCGGGCATCTGCCGGCGGTCCGTGCCCGGATCGGCCGGGCCGACGCCGCCGTGTCCGCCGCCCATCTGGCGGTCCGGGAGGCGGCCCGGCGCGTCGACGAGGCGCCCGGCGACACCGAGACGAACCGCTGGGTGTGGCGGGCGAAACTGCTGGCCGGCACGACCGCGGCCGAGGTCGCCGCATCGATGCTGGAAGCGGCGGGCACGTCGGCGATGCGGCGAGGCCATCCGCTGGAACGCCTGTACCGCGACGCCCGGGCCGGCTCCCTGCAACCGGCCACCAGCGACGTCTGCGCCGACTGGCTCGGCATCGACGCCCTCGGCGGCGATCCCGACTCCGACGGGGTGACCCCCCGGTGGTGACCGCGGTGATCAGCGGCCTGGGCGTGGCGCTCCCGCCCTCGGCCGTGCAGTCCGAGCTCTGGGACGGGTACTTCGCCCACCACTACAGCGGCACGCGGCGGGCCCTCGCGAAGCGGATCTTCACGAACTCCGGGGTGCGTACCCGGCAGGCGGTGGTCAGCCCGCTCCTCGAAGACGTCTCCAGCTGGTCCACCGAACGCCGGATGCGCCGCTACCAGGTCGAGGCGATCCCGCTCGGCAAGGCGGCGGTCGGCCGGGCCCTCGCCGACGCCGGCCTGACCGCCGACGAGCTGGGCCTCTTCGCGGTCTGCTCCTGCACCGGGTACGCCACTCCCGGGCTGGACATCCTGCTCGCCCGGGACATGGGCATGTCGCCGAGCGTGCAGCGCCTCTTCGTCGGGCACATGGGCTGTTACGCGGCACTGCCGGGCCTCGGCACGGTGAGCGACTTCGTGGTGGCCCGCGGGCGGCCGGCGCTGCTGCTCTGCGCGGAGCTGACGAGCCTGCACCTGCAGCCGGCCGGTACCCGTACCGACATCCAGCAGATCGTCTCCCACGCGCTCTTCTCGGACGCGGCGGCCGCGTGCGTCGTCACTCCCGGCGGGCATGGGTACGCGGTCTCCGAGGTCGCCGCCGTCACCGACACCACGACCGCCGACCACATGACGTGGGAGGTCACCGACGCCGGATTCCGGATGGGGCTGTCCCCGCAGGTGCCCTCGGTCCTGTCGGCACACGTCCGTGAGCTGGTCGACGACGTGCTGGCCAAGCGCGGGCTGCGGATCGCCGACATCGACGGGTGGGCGGTCCACCCGGGCGGCCCCAAGATCCTCGACGTGGTGCAGGAGCGGCTGGAACTCGACGACGCGGCGCTCGCGCCCTCCCGGGGAGTGCTGGAGGCGTACGGGAACTGCTCCTCCGCGACAGTTCTGCTGGTTCTCGACGCCCTGCGCCGCCAGGAAGATCCACCACGACGAATCGTCATGCTTGCGTTTGGTCCCGGCCTCACGCTCTATGTCACTCTTCTGGAGGGCTCTACTCTCGGAGCGTGAACGCGGAACGGGGTCGCGGTGCCGTATTGCACCTATTGGCGGCGTTGATCCTGGTCGCAGGGGCGATGTGGTGGTGGCGAGCCGCACCTCGCGAACCGGTCGACGACCGCCTGCTGGACTGGCGGCTCACCGCCGAGCAGTTGCTGCCCGACTCGGGTGACCTGCAGACGTCCGGGACCGTGGCGGTCACCGAGGACGGTCATGAGGAGGTCGCCGAGGTCGGCGGCGGAGAGTTCCTGGTGTCGGTGGTCTGCGCGGGGGAGGACGGCAGTCGGGTCCGGGTCAGCCTCGGCGCGCGGGAGACCGGGCGGGGGTTGAGGTGCTCGGGGGAGCGGACGCCGGAGGTGTTCAGTGTCGGGCTGGCGAACGAGCTCCACCTGCGGGTGAACGTGGAGAAGGCCGGCCCGGTCGTGTTCCGCTACACCCTCCAGCGCGTCAGCTCGTAACGCCGCCTCCCGCGCTCGCCGCGCGTGGCGTGGCCGCCGCTTCCCGTGTTCGCCGCGCGTGGCGTGGCCGCCGCTTCCCGTGTTCGCCGCGCGTGGCGTGGCCGCCGCCTCCCGCGCTCGCCGCCTGCCGCTCCGCTCGCTGGGCGTTTTGTCCGAGCGCGCGGGTGCTGCGCGTTTTACCGTTCCGCCTAAGCGGGCCGATTACAGGCGGGCCAGATCGGGGCGGATCCGCTCGGCCGAGGCGACCCGGTCCCACAGCCGCACGATCTTGCCGGACTTGTCGACCACGAGCACCGCGGCCGTACCGTCGGGTGCGCTCAGCCGGAAATGGCGCCGCAGGCCGCCGGTGGGATCTTGCAGGAGGCTGACCGCCTTGCCGTCCGCCTGGGGGGTCTGCGCCGGCGGCAACGCGACCGCGCCGGTGCCCACCGAAGGGGTGGTGGACTCGACGGCGATGACCGCGGTATCCGGCTTGACCAGAGAAACGGTATCGGCGATCAGGCGCTCGCAGTCGCAGCCGTCGGTCAGAATGATTACAGCGGGTAGCCGGCCCATCAGCGAGACGGTCTGCCCGTTAGCGCCGATCAACTCCAGGGCGGGCAGCTTGCCGGCCGGCTCCTCGGTGGTGGTGGCGGTGCGCTGCGTGGCCGGCTGACGCGGCGGGCCGGGCCACGCCGAGGCGAACAGGCTCGCCACCGTGACCAGGATGGCCAACGAAATGATCAGAGCGGGAGTGCGCACGGCGAACGTGCCCCACCGGCGCAGGCGGCGCACTGCCGGCCTGCGGGCGAAGCGCTGCCACCCGGTGGCGGGCGCCGCCGTGTCCAGCTCGGCGCGGACCGCCTCGACCTCGTCGGAGAGCTCGGAGAGGTCGTCGGGGATCACGATGACCCCCCACTCCTCCGGGAGGTCAGGAAGATCGTCGTTGGCGCCGCCGTCAGGCGGCCAGCCGCCGTTGTCGCTCGCGCCAGCCATGACTAAACCTCCCCCCTGGCCGACCAGATCTTGCTTCGGTCGGGGAACTCTCGTCCAGCCTCCCCCACGGGGGCTCGCATCGCCAGTGGTGCGTCATTGCGGACCTTAGCGATAAGCTTGATCTGACAAAGCCATCAGGTCGGGAATTTCCGACTCGCTGGCTTAGCCCGTGACGTGCCGATCACTTTGAGTTACTTAGGCAGCTTCTCGCTTCGCTGTCAAGCGGGAGAAAGCCCCGTCACATGCCCCCTGAGCTGCACTAACAGTGACCGCCAGGGCGAGACACCGCCGTCTGAGCGTGTTACCCTAGACACAGCGAAAGGGGTTTCGAACCTATGGTTTTCAGTGTCGGCGAGACCGTTGTTTACCCCCACCACGGGGCCGCACTCATCGAGGCAATCGAGACTAGGGTCATCAAGGGCGTTGAAAGGCAGTATCTCGTTCTGCGTGTCGCCCAGGGCGATCTGACTGTTCGGGTGCCCGCTGAGAACGCCGAAGAAGTCGGCGTGCGCGAAGTGGTTGGCGAAGAGGGCCTGGGCAAGGTCTTCGACGTCCTGCGCGCTCCGCACACCGAGGAGCCGACCAACTGGTCGCGGCGTTACAAGGCCAACCTGGAGAAGCTGGCCTCCGGCAACCCGCTGAAGGTTGCTGAGGTCGTTCGTGACCTTTGGCGTCGTGAGCGTGAGCGTGGCCTGTCCGCAGGTGAGAAGCGCATGCTCGCCAAGGCCCGCGACATCCTGGTCGGCGAGGTGGCCCTCGCTGAGAAGAGCACCAAGGACGAGGCTGAGGTTCTGCTCGACAAGGTCCTCACCGAGGCCTGATCCACCCGACGCAAACACTCCTCAAGACTGTGTCCGACGACCGCGACGTGACCGCGCAGCCCAGTGCTCGCGGTGACGTCGCGGTCGTCGTTCCAGCCGCCGGCGCCGGCCTCCGGCTCGGTCCCGGCGCGCCCAAGGCGCTCCGCCTTCTCGAGGGCGAGCCCCTGCTTGTCCACGCGGTCCGCCGGATCGCCGCGGCGCCCTCGGTCGCCATGATCGTGATTGCCGCCCCACCGGCCGACGTCGACGCCGTGCACACCCTTCTCGCCGAGATCGCCCCGGTCACCGTGGTGGCCGGCGGTGCCGAGCGTCAGGAGTCGGTCGCCGCCGCCCTCGCCGTCGTCCCGCCCGAGCTGGGCATCGTCCTGGTCCACGATGCGGCCCGTTGCCTTACCCCGGTCTCCGTCTTCGAGCGCGTCGCCGCCACCGTCCGTGACGGCGCCGACGCGGTGATCCCGGTGCTGCCGGTCGTCGACACGATCAAAGAGGTCGACGACAGAGAAACGGTGCTGGGTACGGTCGACCGCTCCGCGCTCCGAGCCGTCCAGACCCCGCAGGGCTTCCGGGCCTCGGTGCTGCGAGCCGCCCACGCCGCGGCCGCGGATTCACACACCGACGACGCGGGAGCAGTCGAGAAGCTGGGCCTGCCGGTGCGCTGCGTTCCCGGCTCCGACCTCGCGCTGAAGATCACCCGCCCCATCGACATGGCCGTGGCAGCCCACCTGCTGACACTTCCCACCCCGCCGGACTAACCCGCGCCGCGGTGCCCGCCGCCGACATCGAGGCCGGCGTCAGCAGGGCAGGCGCTCGCGGGCGGGCCGTCGGGGATGGGCAGCACACGGGGCGGCGTAGGCTCGCGTGGTGATCGTTCCGCGGGTTGGTGTCGGTACCGATGTGCACGCCTTTGACGGCGACCGGCCCTGCTGGGTGGCGGGACTCCAGTGGCCCGGGGAGCCCGGCCTCGCCGGGCATTCCGATGCCGATGTGGCAGCGCACGCTGCCTGTGACGCGCTGCTCTCCGCGGCCGGGCTCGGTGATCTGGGCAGCAACTACGGGACGAGCCGGCCCGAGTGGGCGGGCGCGGCCGGGGTGGCGCTGCTCAAGGAGACGGCTTCTCGGGTTAGGGCGGCCGGCTTCGAGATCGGGAACGTGTCGATTCAGGTGGTGGGGAACCGTCCCAAGATCGGCAAGCGGCGCGCCGAGGCCGAACGGGTGCTCTCCGACGCGGTGGGCGCGCCGGTCACCGTCGCCGGGACCACCACCGACGGCCTCGGCCTCACCGGGCGCGGTGAAGGACTGGCCGGCATAGCCGTGGCGATGGTCTATCCCGCTGCCTGAGCCCCGTGGCGGTTGTCACGGAGGAAACTCCGTGGTCATCGGGCATGATCACTGCCATGACCGTCGCGCTGCCGGAGACTGCCCGGAATTTGATCGACAATCCCACCTACGTGGTGCTGACCACGATCAACCCGGACGGCACGCCTCAGTCGACTCCGATCTGGGTCAAGCGGGACGGTGAGGACGTCATCTTCTCGACCGTCCGGGGACGCCAGAAGACGCGGAACATGGAGCGGGACGCGCGGGTCTCGATCTGCGGGTACGACCCGGCGCAGCCGTACTCCTACTTCACCGTGGAGGGCACGGTTGATCTGCGGGACGACGAGGGCGACCTGATCAGCGAGCTGAGCTTCAAGTACGCGAACGAGCCGTGGACCGCCGACGGGCCGGACGTGGTGCGGGTCGTGTGCCGGCTCACCCCGACTCACGTCATTTCCAGGTAGACCGCCTACGCTCGGCATCGTGTCCGCCCCCATTGAGCCCGAGACCACGCCCGAGGAGCACCGGCAGCGAGCGCTTCTCCTCGCCGACCTCGGCCGGTACGACGAAGCCGCCGAGGAGATCGCGGCCGGCTTGAGCAGCGCGCCGAAGGAGTCCGCGCTGCTCGCCACGCTTGCCACCATTCACCTCGCCGCGGAGCAGCCGGTCGAGGCGCTGGCCGCCGCCGACCGGGCCGTGTCGGCCACACCGCCGGCGCTTCCGGCACTGGTGGTGCGGGCCATGGCGCTCACCGACTGCCGGCGGTTCAGTGATGCCGCGCAGGTCGCGGAGGGGATTCTCCGGGACTGGCCCGAGGACGCGTACGCACAGCGAACCGGCGCCGCCCTGCTCAGTGAGGCGCGCAACGGCCAGGAGGCGCTGAACGCCGCGTGGAACGGTGTCCGGGTCGCTCCGACCGAAGCCGAGGCGCACCTGGTCCTGGCCGTCGTCGCGGCGCGGCTGCGCCTCTTCGACCTGGCGCAGCGGGCCTATGCGGAGGCCCTGGAACTGGACGGGACGGTCGGCGACGCCGCCAGCGAGGTGGGCATCGTCCGGTTCGAGCGGCGCCGATGGGCGCGAGCACTCGAGGACCTGGCCGAGGAGGCGTCGCTGGGTGTTCCTCCGGAGGCCTCGATGCCGGGCGAGGAGGCGTACCCGAGCAAGCTGGTGAGTGAGGTGGCGCGCCCTGCGCGCCCAGTGCTCGACGTCTCGGAGGAGTCCGCGGACGCGGTGCGCCAGACCGTGCAGTACGCGGCGGGCGGCACCCTTGTCGCCGCCGTGCTGACCGCCGCCATGACGCTGGTCAGCTCGGGGATCTCGCGGGTCTGGTCGGGCATGGTCGGTGTGCTGATCTTCGGTGCGGTGGTGCTCTGGTTCCGGGGGCGGCTACCGGAGCCCGGTGGTGTGGTGCTGGCCCGGCTGCGCTCCGCGAACCGGAAACTGGCGGTCGCGGTCTATCTGAGTTTCGCGGCACCGCTGTTCCTGCTGCTCTACACGGTGATCGGTGGCCTGCCCGCGCTGGTGATCGCGATGGTCCTGGCCGCCGCCGCGGAGCTTCTGGTGATCACCAGCCGCCGCTGAAGGCGCTGATAAGCGAGGACGACGTGGTTGTCCGTTTCTCGCGGCGTCCATTAGGTTCGAAATCGTGTCGACGATGGTGCCTCCGCTCTATGCCGGGCTCGTCGATGACGCGTCTCTGCTTCCGCCCAGTCCGATCGTCCTGGCGGACGCTGTGGCGAAATACGACGAGCACGCCGCTTCCTGGTACGCGGGTCTGATCGGCTCCCTGCTGGTCCCCGCGTCGGTCGTCGGCGCCGGTCCGCTGCCCCGCGCCCGGGCCGGGCTGATCGGTGACGTGCCCGCCGCGAACCTGCCGGTGACCGTGGAGAAGCTGCGGGCCGCCGGCCTGGCGATCGAGCACGTCGAGGCGGCGGTGGCCCGCCGGGGCGAGGACCCGCAGCCGGGGCTGGCCGCGTTGCGGGCGTTCGCGGCGCGGCAGGGCGACATCCGGCTGTATGCCGAGATCCCGCTCAGCTGGGGACTGCTCGCCGCGCTGGACAGCGTCGCCGAGGCCCGCGTCGAAGGGCTGGCGATCGCCCCCAAGTTCCGGGTCGGCGGGCTGGCCGCGGAACTGTTCCCGACGCCGGTCGAGCTGGCCGCGGTGATCTGCGCGTGCCGGGACCGGGAGTTGCCGTTCAAGCTGGCCGCGGGGATGCGGCACGCGACCCGGCACACCGATCCGGAGACCGGTTTCACCCACCACGGGTTCCTCAACGTGCTGATCGCGACGGTGGTCGCCGCGGAGGGCGGTGAGGTGGCCGAGGTGGCCGAGGCGCTCGCCGCGACGCACCCGGTGCCGCTGGTCGAGCCGGCCCGGGCACACCGGGACGCGCAGCGGCCGCTGTTCGTCGGCTTCGGCGCGGCGAACGTGGTGGAGCCGCTCACCGAACTGGTGCGGCTGGGGCTCATCAACGGTGGGTATGAGTGATCGTGGGATGATTCCGGTGTGACCCGGGTGCTGCTTCGAACTCTGGCGGCCGCGGTTCTGCTGGTCGCCGCCGGTCTGATCGGCTGGCGGGTGCTGGCTCCGGCCGAGGTGCTGGCGAGCGCTACCGCCCCGTACCCGCCGCTGACGATCCGTCAGCCGGGTGTCACCAGCAAGATCAATGTGGCGCCGCTGGTCGTCGACGGCCGGCTGCGCGTCTACGCCGCGAAACATCAGGTACGAGCCGACGGGCCGGTCGACGCGCGGACGGTCTACACCGCCCGGTGGTCGTTCCGCCGCTGGCCCGAGCAGCTCAGCGGCGTGGCGGCGAGCGGGACGACTGTCGTCACCCGGTGGTCCGACGGTGAGCTGGTGGCGCTCGATGCGCGTACCGGGAAGATCAGTTGGCGGGCGGACGGCCCGGAGGCGCCCGGCTATGCCGGACACCGCACCGGGGCCGCGACGGTCTGGAGCCCGCCGGGCTTGCGGATCGCCGCCGGCAGCGTCGTGATCACGACAGATCAAGAACTGATGGGGTACGACGTGAGCACCGGCGCCGTGCGCTGGCGGATGACTCGTCCGGCCGGCTGTGCGGAGAGCTTCACCACGGCCGGCGGTGCGTACGCGTGCACCGGCGGCACCGCCGTCGACGTGGCGACCGGCAAGCCGGTGACCGGCTGGCCGGCAGCGCCGTGGACGCCGCTCGGCTGCGACTCCGACGGTTCAGGTTGTGCCGGCCTGCGGGACGCTGCGGGGCAGGGATGGGTGCACGGGAAGCGGGCGCCGGCCCTGGACGATCGGGACGCCACGGTGGCGGCCGGGGTGGTCGTCACCTCGGACGGGAACGTGGTGACCGGCCGTTCGCCGTCAGCCGAGGGTGGCGAGCTCTGGAGCTGGAGTGGATCGGCGCGGGTGCTGGGTGGTTACGGCGCTACGGTGCTGCTGTTGACGCCGGAGAACACGTTGATCGGGGTAGATGGCGGCACCGGGGTGGAGACGTTGCGGTTCCCGCTGGGGCGGGGCGGCGAGAGCACGGTGTGGAAGCCGGGGGCGTATCGGATCGCCGGTGGTTATCTGGCGATGGAACAGCTCAACATGGACGCGCCGGATGACCCGGAGTCGCCGATCTACTATTTGACGCTCGACACGGTGATCGTTGCATCCTTGGGTTGACCGCCGTGGCGCCGTGTGTTGATTTTGCGCCGCGTCGCGCCGTGTGTTGATTTTGCGTCGCGACGGGCCCTGTGTTGATTCTGGTGTTGACTGCACGTGTTGAGTTGATGCGTCCAGTCAAGCTCTTCAGTCCAGTCAGGCTCAAGTCAGCACGTGGCGTTGTGGTCATGTCAGGTGGGGCAGCAAGGCTGACCACGCCTCCTCTGCGGCACCGGCGATCGGGCCCTCGTCGTCGCCGAGTGTTGCCGGCAGGACCGGGGGCGGCGCCTCTCGATGGATCAGCATCAAGCCGTCGCGGTAGGCGGCTTGGATCGCTTCCGGGACGGTTGCCAACAGGTCCACGCCCAGTCCGCCGAGCGTGACCAGGTCGGCGTCCAGGCCGTTGACCAGGCCGGCGATGCCTCGGCCCAGCGCCGCACCCACTGCTCGGACCGCCGTCAGCTCGGCCGCGTCGCCGCGTGCTGCCGCAGCGATGACGCGGCGGGCGTAGGTGACCTCGTCGCGCGGCGGTGGCTGGTTCAGCAGGCGGGCCAGGGCGGTGCCGTCGACGGCCGTGCCCCAGCAGCCGGAGGCGCCGCACGGGCAGCGGATCGCCGGGTCGCCGAACGGCATGTGGCCGAACTCGCCGGCCGCGCCCCGCGCGCCGATCACCGGGCGGCCGTCCTCCACCACGGCGCCGCCGAGACCGGCCTCGATGCGCAGATGCAGAGCGACCGAGGCGCCGGCCGCGGCACCCCGGCGGGACTCGGCGGTGGCGGCCAGTGTCGCATCGTTGCCGGCCACGAAGACGCCCGCGCCGGGCCGTCCGTCCGGCCGCGGGACGCCCGCGCCGGGCCGTCCGTCCGGCCGCGGGACGCCCGCGCCGGG
This sequence comes from Actinoplanes sp. NPDC023936, assembly GCF_040639325.1. Lineage (NCBI taxonomy): Bacteria > Bacillati > Actinomycetota > Actinomycetes > Micromonosporales > Micromonosporaceae > Actinoplanes > Actinoplanes sp. NPDC023936. The sequence continues at coordinate 19,798 of NZ_JBEZZR010000010.1, forward strand.
CCGTCCGTCCGGCTGCGCGACGCCCGCGCCGGGCCGTCCGTCCGGCTGCGCGACGCCCGCGCCGGGCCGTTCGCCCTGGTGGGACGTGGCCTCTTCAGGCCAGAGGCTTGTCAGGTCGACGTCGTGCCAGCCTGCGGTTGAGGCGTCCAGGCGCAGGGTGCGGGAAACCGTGCCGGGGACCGAGACTCCCACGGCGCGGACTCTGTCCCCGTACTCGGCGAGGATTGTGGAAATCGCGGCCGTGACGGACGCACGGACCTCGTCCCAGCCGGTGGTCGCGTGTCGTTGGGACCGGGAGGCGGCGGTGGCGCCGCCCAGCTCGACCAGGTCGATGCGCCAGGCCTCGTGGGTGATCGCGAGGGCCAGCACGAGCGGGCCGGCCGGATGCGGCAGCAGCACGGTGGTCGGGCGGCCGCGGCTGCCGCTCGGTGCGGCCGGGGCCTGGACCAGCAGCGACGCCCGGCTCAGCTTGGTGACCAGCTCGGTGGCCGCGCCGGTGCCGACGCCGAGCAGCCTGGCCGCGTCGGCGCGGGTGACACCGGGCCGGTGGTGCACCACCCGGAGAAGCTCGGTGGAGCGGGTCGTCACGTCGAACTCCTTTATTTTGCTCTTCGTTAGAGCTTATTCTCGGGCGGTGAAACTCAACCGCCCGGCGCTGATCGTTCTCGGTGCTTCCACGTTCTGCTACGTGACAGCTGAGACCCTTCCGATCGGCCTGCTCCCTCAGATCTCCGCTGGTCTCGGTGTGTCCGAGGCGCAGGTCGGCCTCCTGCTCACCAGCTATGCCGTGGTGGCCGCACTGAGCACGATCCCGCTGACCGCGCTCACCATGCGGGTCCCCCGGCACACGTTGCTGGCGGTCACGGTAGCGGTCTTCGTCGTCTCCCAGGCAGCGGCCGCGCTCGCGCCCACCTTTACGGTGCTGGTCCTCTCCCGGCTGATCTGCGCGCTGGCGCACGGCGTGTTCTGGTCGGTGATCGGGCCGATCACCGCGCGGCTCGCCCCGCCGGGACAGGTCGGGCGGGCCACCTCGCTGGTCTTCATCGGCAACTCGCTCGCCATCGTGTTCGGCGTGCCGCTCGGCACCGCGCTCGGGCAATGGCTGGGCTGGCGGATGGCGATCGGCGTGATCGCGGCGGCCGGGGCGATCTGCTTCGTGGCGATGATCGCGCTGTTGCCGGCCATGCCGGTGCTGCCACGGGACCGGGCGACCCGGCTGAAGCGGCAGATGCGCGACGCCGTGCTGATCCTGCGCAACCGGCGGGTGGCCGGCCTCTGCGCGGTGACGGTGGTGGTGGTCGTCGGGCACTTCGCGGCGTACACCTACATCGCGCCGCTGGTCCGCCGGGACGCCGGGCTGGACGGCGCGGCGCTCAGCGCCCTGCTGCTCGGGTACGGCGCGGTCGGCCTGATCGCCAACTTCGTGGTGGGCCGGTTCGTCGACCGGCGGCCCGGCCCGATCCTGCTCGGGCTCACCCTGGCCGTGGCCGCCTCGATCGTGCTGCTCGCGCCGGTGCTGGGACCTGTCGCGACGGTGCTGGCGGTGCTGATCTGGGGTGGCGCGTTCAACGCGATCCCGGTGCTGCTCGGCTCGGCATCGCTGCGGGTCGCGCCGACCAGCCGGGACGCGGCCTCGGCGGTTTACGTGGTGGCGTTCCAGATCGGCATCGGCAGCGGGGCGTTCATCGGCGAGCGGACGGTCAGCGCCGGTCACCTGGCGGCCCTGCCGGTCGTGACGGCGGTCTTCGCGGTGGCCGCGGCGGTGCTGGTGGTGACGTTCCGCAGCACCTTCCCGGCCCGGATCAGCGCCGAAGAGCATCACCGGGCCGAGCAGGAGGCCGTCTCCGGAGGTTGAGCCCTGCTGAGAACGGCCCGGCCGGCTCAGGAGGCCAGGGCCGCCTCGGCAGCCGCCAGGAACAGGTCGTTCTCCTCCGGAGTGCCGACCGTGACCCGGACGCCGTCGGGCTGGAAGCCCCGGACGATCACGCCGCGGTTCTCGCAGGCGGCGGTGAAGGCGGCGGTGCGCTCGCCGAGCGGCAGCCAGACGAAGTTGGCCTGGCTCTCCGGGACGTCGATCGAGAGCTTCCGGAGCGCCTCGGTGAGCCGGGAGCGTTCCGCGACGACCAGGGAGCAGCGGCGGCGTACCTCGTCCTCCTGCTCCAGGGCGGCGAGCGCGGCCGCCTGGGCCACCGTGCTGGTGGAGAACGGGGTGACGACCTTGCGGATGGTCGCCGCGACCTCGGGCTGGGCGACCAGGTAACCCATTCGCAGCCCGGCCAGGCCCCACGCCTTGCTCATGGTCCGCAGCACCACCACGTTGTGCCGGTCGCCGTAGGTCTCGAGCGCGTCCGGCACGTCGGGGTCGGTGACGAACTCCCGGTACGCCTCGTCGAGCACCACGAGCACGTCGGAGGGCACGGAGTCGAGGAACCGGTCCAGCTCGGCCTTGCGCAGCGCGGTGCCGGTCGGGTTGTTCGGGTTGCAGACGAAGACCATCCGCGTCCGGTCGGTGATCGCGGCGGCCATCGCGTTCACATCGTGCCCGTGACCGGCGGTGTTCGGCACCCGGATGCTGGTCGCGCCGCCGCCGGCCGCGATGATCGGGTACGCCTCGAACGACCGCCACGAGTAGACGATCTCATCACCGGGCAGACAGGTGGATTTCGTCAGGATCTCCGCGAGCCCGACCGAGCCGCAGCCCGTCACGACCCGCGCCGGGTCCACGCCGAACCGCTCGCCGAGCACCTCGCGCAGCCGGATCACGCCCATGTCGGGGTAGCGGTGCACCGACGACGCGGCCTCGGTGACGGCCTCCACCACGCCGGGCAGCGGCCCGTACGGCACCTCGTTGCTGGCCAGCTTGATCGCCTCGGCGATGCCCAGTTCCCGGGCGAGGTCGGCGACGTTGCGGCCGGGCACGTAGTTCGGCAGCGCGTCGAGGTCGGCGCGGGTCAGCCGAGTCATTGTGGTCCTCCGGGAGTGTTGCCGCCCGGCGCGGGCGGGACGGTGGGTGGGGCTCCGTGCGGGACGGCGACCACGACGGTGGCCGCCGCCTTGTCCGGCCAGCCCTGGCGGAGGCGGGTGTCGAAGACCGGCGAGAGCGAGGCCAGGAACTGGATCACCAGGCCCACCCCGCACCACCAGAACAGCGTCCACATGCCGAGCCGGGCCCACCGGGCGAACGCCCGCCCGAAGCCGAGCGGCGCGGTGCTCTCGATCGGGACCACCTTGATCCCCATGGCTCGTTTGCCGAGCGTCTGACCGCGGTTGGCGGTGGACGGGGCCTCGTAGAGCAGCCAGAGCAGGGTGGCGACGAGCACGATGGCGATCGACAGCGTCTGCATCCGTGAGGAGGCGGGCGCGGCGACCAGGGCGTCGTTGCCGGCCTCCATCTGCCTCATCTGCTCCTGCACGATCGGGTAGAACTCCTGCCAGTACTGATAGATGAACCAGCCGTTGACCACGATGTTGAGCAGGAGCACGGCGACGATGTCGATCAGCCGGGCGGTCAGTCGCCGGCCGAGGCCGGCGAGGGGGAGACCGTGCGGCATCGCCTGCGGCACGGGATAGAGGTACGCGTGGGGCGGCTGCCCGGCCCACGCGGGCTGACCCGGCGGAACGGGCTGGCCGGGCTGCGGCTGCGGTCCGGGGGGACCCGGCCACCCGGGCGGCGGCGGCATGCCGGGCGGCGGCTGCCAGCCGGGCGGGGGCGGCGGCTGCGGTCCCCACCCGGGTGGCGGACCGTAAGCGGGCGGCGTCTGGCCGGGCGGTGGCCCGTAGGCGGGTGGCGTCTGGCCCGGCGGGGGACCGTAGACCGGCGGCGTCTGGCCCGGCGGCGGACCGTAGGCGGGCGGCGCGGCGTAGGGCTGCGGCGCTGGTGAGACGGCCTGCGCCGGTGCCGCGGGGGCGGGCGCCGGAGGCTCCGGCTCGACCGCGGGCGGGCCGTCCGGCGGGGTCGCGTCGGCCGGGATGGCCTGACCCAGCCAGCCCTCACCGTCCCAGTAGCGCTGGGTGCTGGTGTCGGCCGGGTCCTTGTACCAACCCGCGGGAAGCGAACTCATGGGCAAACCTTTACCAGAACGACCTGACCGTTCCCTGCGGCCCGGTCTTTGATCTCAGTGTCCCAGGTCGCTCCAGTGCTTTCCGAAGACAGTGGCCCGGCCCGATGTTCCAGGCAACAGTTCCCTTCCAGTCTGATCAGACTGCGCAATACGTACGGTAGTTTCGCGTGATGAGTGAGCAAAGTGTGCAACTCGATGGCCTCGATGCCCGGCTGATCGAGTTGCTCGAGGCGGAGCCCCGGATCGGTGTGCTGGAGCTCTCCCGCCGGCTCGCGGTCGCCCGTGGCACCGTGCAGGCACGCCTCGACAAGCTCGTCGACCGGGGCGCGATCAAGGGGTTCGGCCCGGAGGTGGTCCCGGCCGCGATCGGCTTCGGCGTGACCAGCTTCGTGACATTGGAGATCCGGCAACGGTACGGGCATGACGCCGTCGCCGGGCATCTCGCGGACATCCCCGAGGTCCTCGAAGCGCACACGATCACCGGGAGCGGGGACATCCTGTGCCGGATCGTGGCGCGCGCCAACGCCGACCTGCAGCGGGTGATCGACCAGATCGTCGGGTACGAGGGGATCGTCCGGGCGCACACGATCATCGCGCTCGCGGAGCTGATCCCCTACCGAACCGGGCCGTTAGTGCAATTTATCGGGTCGACACGGACAAACAGCCCTCGCGAGTGAAGTCGATCGAGGTCATTACCCTGCCGGAATGGCCGCGGGCGGGGGTTCCTGGAAGGGATACACGGTGCTCACCGCCGCGGTGGTCGTCACCGTGCTGGCCAGCACCGGCGTCTGGAACCCGTTCCCGCAGGTGTGGGAGTGGGTCAACCGGAGCGAGCCGGTCGCGGCCGGGGCCCGCTGGCAGCAGCGGATCGGCGGCACCCCGCAGAGCGTCGCCGTCGTCGGCGACGCGGTGATCGTCGAGTACCGGACATCGGTCGAGGCGTTCGGGCTGACCGCCGCCGTCCCGCTCTGGAAATCCGACTCGGACTGGGCGTCGATCGCCGGCTCGGGCGACGACGCCGTGGTGGTGACCGGCCGGCTGCTCACCAAGGGCTACCAGGTGCTCGACCCGCAGACCGGCGCGGTCCGCCGGTCCGACACGACGGCCGGCGCGGTCTGGACCTACCGGGACGCGATCGTCGATCTGAGCTGCTCCGGTGGCAACGACTGCCGGCTCACCGCCTGGGATCCGAAAGCCGGCACCGAGCTGTGGAGCGTCGACACCGGCGGCATCGGTTTCGTGCTGGACGCCGCCAACCCCGACCTGCCGGACACCCGGCGGCTGGTCTCCGGGGACGTGGACGACGACGTGGCCGGGCCGCCGCCGCTCCCGGAACTGATCGGCCTGCCGCACGACGGGCAGATCCGGGTGATCGACACCGCGAAGGGCACTGTGGTGAAGACCGTCCGGGCGGCGCGCGACCAGCGGATCGTGGTGGTCGGCGGCCGGGTGCTCACGGTCAGCGGCACCTCCGCCGACGGGACCTGTTACTACGAGGTGGTCGCCAGCGACCCGCCCGGTGACGCGGTGGTGTGGCGGCGGGACGGGCTCAACCTGCGTACCGCCGACAACGGGGCGGACTGTGCGCCGGGGCGGGACCCGGCCGGCGGCTACAACGTGCTGCTCGGGGTCGACCCGTACGGCCGGGAAGTGCTGATCAACGGCAACGACGGGCGCAACCTCTGGTATGGCGACAAGGAGTCCGACGTGCTCGCCGTGAACGACTCCTACGCGGTGATCCGGGAGGGCGACACGGTACGCGGTTACTCGTTCAGCAAGGACAAAGCGGTGTGGCGGCAGACCGGCCGGGAGAAGGCGGGCGCGGCGCTCACCCCGTACGCCGCAATCGTGGTTTCCAAGAATCGGATCACCGCCCTGGCACCGGCGTCGGGCGCGGTTCGGGCCGATGTGCGTACCGGTGCGAAGGTCTTCGCCGCGGGGCCGGAGGGTTTGATCGCCGTCTCCGGACGTGACATGGCCTACCTGCCGTTCTCCTGATCTGTGATCGAGAGAGCGACTCCTCGGGGAGGGTTCGCGCGGGGCGGGCCGGCTGCCCTAGGCTTGCCGCTCATGAGCAGAGGCGCCGCTTTCACCTACTCGCCGCTCTTGCCGGCCGGCGAGGACCTGACTGAGTACCGTCTGGTCACGGACGAGGGCGTGGACGTGGTCGAGGGTCCGGGGGGCCGCCGCTTCCTGACCGTGGAGCCGTCCGCGCTGACCCAGCTCACCGCCGAGGCGATGCACGACATCGCGCACTACCTGCGCCCGGCGCACCTGGCCCAGCTGCGCTCGATCATCGACGACCCCAAGGCGTCGCCGAACGACCGCTTCGTCGCGATGGACCTGCTGCGCAACGCGAACATCGCGGCCGGCGGGGTGCTGCCGATGTGTCAGGACACCGGCACCGCGATCGTGATGGGCAAGCGCGGCCGGCACGTGCTCACCGACGGCACCGACGAGGCGGCCATCGCGCTCGGCGTCTACCAGGCGTACACCCGGCTGAACCTGCGGTACTCGCAGCTCGCCCCGCTGACCATGTGGGACGAGAGGAACACCGGGACGAACCTGCCGGCGCAGATCGAGCTCTACGCCGAGGACCCGGGCGGGCAGCCGGACGCGTACAAGTTCCTCTTCATGGCCAAGGGCGGCGGCTCGGCCAACAAGTCGTACCTTTACCAGGAGACGAAAGCGCTGCTCAACCCGCAGCGGATGATGCAGTTCCTGGACGAGAAACTGCGCCTGATCGGCACCTCGGCCTGCCCGCCGTACCACCTCGCCGTGGTGGTCGGCGGCACCAGCGCCGAGCACGCGCTGAAGACCGCGAAGCTGGCCAGCGCGAAGTACCTGGACAACCTGCCCACCTCCGGCACGATGCTGGCGCACGGCTTCCGCGACCTCGAGCTGGAGGCCGCGGTGCTGGAGCTGACCCGTGACTTCGGGATCGGGGCGCAGTTCGGCGGGCGGTACTTCTGCCACGACGTGCGGGTGATCCGGCTGCCCCGGCACGGCGCGTCCTGCCCGGTCGCGATCGCGGTCTCCTGCTCGGCGGACCGGCAGGCGGTTGCGAAGATCACTCCGTCGGGTGTCTGGCTGGAGCGGCTGGAGACCGACCCGGCGCGGTTCCTGCCGGACGTGGAGATGGGCGAGGAGCCGGTCGTCCAGGTCGACCTCAACCGGCCGATGTCGGAGATCCGCGCCGAGCTCAGCAAGTACCCGGTCAAGACGCGTCTCTCGCTGACCGGCCCGCTCGTGGTGGCCCGGGACATCGCGCACGCGAAGATCGCCGAGCGGCTGGACGCCGGCGAGCCGATGCCGCAGTACCTGCGCGACCACGCGGTCTATTACGCCGGACCGGCGAAGACCCCCGAGGGGTACGCGTCCGGCTCGTTCGGCCCGACCACGGCCGGGCGGATGGACTCCTACGTGGAGAAGTTCCAGGCGGCCGGCGGCTCGATGGTGATGCTCGCCAAGGGCAACCGATCACAGCAGGTCACCGACGCCTGCCGGACGTACGGCGGGTTCTACCTGGGCTCGATCGGCGGCCCGGCGGCCCGGCTCGCCCAGGACTGCATCCGGCACGTCGAGGTGCTCGAGTTCCCGGAGCTCGGCATGGAGGCGGTCTGGAAGATCGAGGTCGAGGACTTCCCGGCCTTCATCGTCGTGGACGACAAGGGCAACGACTTCTTCGCCGAGGTCACCAAGCCGATGCTGAGCATCGGTAAGCGCTGACACCACGCCCCGGCGTGGGTGAGGTCGCACGCGAGTGGGCGTCCGCGTGGGTCAGGTCGCACGGTTGCCGTCTGTGTGCCGGCGTCTTCGCCCCGGCGTGGGTGAAGGCGCACGGAGTTGTTGCGTGCGTCCTCATCCACCGCTCGGTTGAAAGGGGTCGCGCCCGTCGTTGTCGAGGGCTCCGAAATCGGCGAGGCGAAGCCGTGGTCGATTTCGGCGCCCTCGACAACGACTCAAAGGGGCGCGACCCCCGCCGAGCGGAGCGAGGCCATCAGCTCAGCCGCAGTAACCGGCTACCGGGCTCAGCCACTCGGCGAGCTGGGTCTTGAGGGTCTTGTCCAGGTCCTTGGTGGACTTGATCTTCTCGATGTAGTCGCGGTCCTTCGCGCTCTTCTCGATCTTTGTGGCCGAGGCGTCGCCGGCCTCCTTGAGCTCGGGGTTCTCCGCGCTCTCGGTCTCCTTGCGGATCTGGGTGCCGACCGACTTCAGCTCGGCGGCAGCGGCCTTCTCGGCCTTCTTCGCCTCGTCGGTCTGCTTCGCCTCCTTGTGCGCGATCATCTTGCCCAGCTCGGTGCCGAAGTCACCCAGCGCGGCGCTGAAGACCTTGTTGAGACGGCCGCACACCTTCTCGGTGTTCGCCGAGTAGTCCGGCGCCGGCTCGGTGGTGGCCGGGGCGGCGGAAGCGGTGACGGCGGCCGGGGCCGCGATCTCGCTGGTGTTCGCATCGCTCTCACAGGCGGTGCCGGTCAGCAGCACGCCGCCGGCGAGCGCGGCCAGGATGGCGCGTCGCATCAGGGGATCCTCTTCGTCGGGGGGTCATCCAAACTCGCACCGACGGTACGTTCCGTTCGCTACCGCGTCCAACCGAGCGTGATCATCAAGATACGAACAGCCCGTCCGGGGTAGCACCCCGGACGGGCCGTGCGCCCCCGTTGAAAGCCGGGCCGCCCCGCCGCAGAAGGGGCGCTCAAGCGGCGGAGCGGCGCTGAGAACAGCGTGCCCGAGGGCGCTCTCGTTTCACTGTCGTTCCGGTCCTCTGTGCTCGGATAGGCTCGCGGGCACGGCACACGGGGAACGGGTGACTACCTTGCGCTACCGCATCCTGGGGCCACTCTCTGTAACTGACGACGAGCAGAACGTGGCTGTCACGGCGACTCGCGATCGCATCGTGCTCGCGATGCTGCTCCTGCGTCCCGGCCGGATCGTGGGTGTCGGCGAGCTCACCGAGGCGGTCTGGGGCGCGACGCCGCCGGCCACCGTGCGGTCGTCGTACCGGAAAGCTCTTGATCTTTGGCGGGGCCCCGCCTGCGCGGAGATCGACGCGCCGGCCGTGCGCGCGGCGGCCGCCGTTCTGGAGGAGCGGCGCGCCTCGGCTGTCGAGGACTGGGCGGACCTGGAGCTGAACGCCGGGCAGGCCCGGGAGCTGCTCGGCGAGATCGCCGGGTGGGTGGAGCAGTTCCCGCTGCGCGAGCGGCTGCACGGCCAGCTGATGACCGCGCTCTACCGGTCCGGGCGGCAGGCGGACGCGCTCGCCGAATTCCGCCGGGCCCGCGACGTGCTGCGCGGCGAGCTCGGCATCGAACCCGGCCCGGAGCTGCAGGAACTGCATCGAAGCATGCTCGCCGGGGAGAGCCGGGCCGCCTCGCCGGCCTCGGTTCGCTCGCGGGTGCGTGGGCCATGTACGGCGAGGCCTTCCGGGTGGCACGGGAGCGGAATCTCCCGTACCCGATGGCTCGGGCCCAGGCCGGGCTCGCCGACTGCCTGGACCACGACGATCCGGAAGCCGTCAGGCTCCGGGCGAACGCGTGTGATCTTTTCGACCGGATGGGGATCACCACGATCGACGGGCGTCCCGTCAACCGGAGAGAGAGGATGAAACCGTGACGACTGACGAGAGTGGCTACCGCATCGAACGCGACACGATGGGCGAGGTACGCGTGCCCGCCGACGCTCTGTGGCGCGCGCAGACCCAGCGTGCCGTGGAGAACTTCCCGATCTCCGGACGCGGGCTGGAACCCGCGCACATCCGCGCGCTGGCCCGGATCAAGGGCGCCGCGGCGCGGGCCAACGCGAGCCTCGGTGTGCTGGAGAAAGACTTGGCCGACGCGATCGCGGTCGCCGCGGCGCACGTCGCCGACGGTGGTTACGACGACCAGTTCCCGGTCGACGTCTTCCAGACCGGCTCGGGCACCTCGTCGAACATGAACGCCAACGAGGTCATCGCCACGCTCGCGTCGCGCGACCTGGGCAAGCCGGTGCACCCGAACGACCACGTCAACGCGTCGCAGTCCAGCAACGACGTCTTCCCGTCCTCGATCCACCTGGCCGCCACCGAGGCGGTCAGCGCCGACCTGATCCCGGCCCTCGGCCATCTCGCGTCAGCATTGCGGGAAAAGGCACAGGCCTGGTCCGGTGTGGTGAAAAGCGGCCGGACCCACCTGATGGACGCCACCCCGGTCACTCTCGGACAAGAATTCTCCGGGTACGCGCAACAGGTCACCAACGGCATCGAGCGGCTGACCGCCACCCTGCCGCGGCTCGGCGAGCTGCCGCTGGGCGGGACCGCCGTGGGGACCGGGGTGAACACGCCGCCCGGTTTCGCGCCGGCCGTGATCGAGCTGCTCCGCGAGGAGACCGGCCTGCCGCTGAGCGAGGCGCGCGACCACTTCGAGGCGCAGGGCGCCCGGGACGCGCTGGTCGAGGCATCCGGCCAGCTACGGGTGGTGGCCGTGGGCCTCTACAAGATCGCGAACGACATCCGCTGGATGGGCTCCGGGCCGCGCGCCGGTCTGCGTGAGCTGCGCCTGCCTGACCTCCAGCCGGGATCCTCGATCATGCCGGGCAAGGTGAACCCGGTGGTGCCCGAGGCGGTTCGCCAGGTCTGCGCCCAGGTGATCGGCAACGACGCGACGGTGGCCTTCGCCGGCACCCAGGGCGACTTCGAGCTGAACGTGATGCTCCCGGTGATGGCCCGCAACGTGCTCGAGTCGATCCGGCTGCTGGCCGCGGTCTCCCGCCAGCTCGCCGACCGGTGTGTCGTGGGCCTGGAGGCGAACGAGGAGGTGGCCCGGGCGTACGCGGAGGGCTCGCCCTCGATCGTCACCCCGCTCAACCGCTACCTCGGGTACGACGAGGCGGCCGCGATCGCCAAGCAGGCGCTCGCGAGCGACCGGACGATCCGCGAGGTGGTGATCGAACGCGGTCACGTCGCGTCCGGGAAGCTCACCGAGAAGCAGCTCGACGAGGCGCTCGACGTGCTCCGTATGACCCGTCCGTAAATTGACTGCCGTTCATCTTGTGTTGAGCGATGTTTCTCGATCTGATTCCTCCTAGTCCCTAAAACCTAGGAGCGAATTCCATGAGAAGACGCGTCATCACGGGGGCGGTCGTCACAGCGACCGGTCTTGCCTTCTTGACCGCGGTTCCTGGTTCGGCCACGGCCGAGCCAGGTAACGCGGTCGACTACACCGTCGTCGCTGCCGACGGCGCCTCGGCCGCGGAGGCCACGGCTGCCATCAAGGCGGCCGGGGGCACGATCGTGACCGGCAACGACGCCGTCGGCGTCTACCGGGTCACGTCGACCGACACGGCGTTCTCCGCCAAGGCCGTCAAGTCCGGCACGCTGATCGGCGCCAGCGAGCGCAAGGCGATCGGCAAGGCGCCGAACGGCCTGGAGAAGATCGAGAAGACCGGGCATTCGGCCAAGGGCTCGTCGAACAAGGGCGTGAAGCTCGACCCGCTCGACGACAAGCTCTGGGGCCTCAAGATGGTCCGCGCCGACAAGGCTCGCAAGATCGAGTCCGGCGACCGCGGCGTGACCGTCGGCATCCTCGACACCGGCTTGGACGCCTCAAACCCGGACCTGGCGCCGCACTTCAGCAGCCGGCTCTCCCGCAACTTCGCCCCGGACATGACCGACGTGGACGGCGCGTGTGAGGTCGCGAGCTGCGTCGACCCGATCGGCACCGACGACAACGGGCACGGCACCCACGTGGCCGGCACGATCGGCGCCGCGTCGAACGGCGTCGGCGTCTCCGGCATCGCGCCGGACGTCACGCTGGTCGAGCTCAAGGGCGGCCAGGACTCCGGCTACTTCTTCCTCGACCCGGTGGTCAACGCGCTCACCCACGCCGCTGACTCCGGCCTCGACGTGGTCAACATGTCGTTCTACGTCGACCCGTGGCTCTACAACTGCACGGCCAACCCGGCGGACAGCGCCGAGGACCAGGCCGAGCAGCGGGCCATCATCGCGGCCATGAAGCGCGCCCTGAACTACGCGCACCGCAAGGGCGTCACGCTCGTCGGCGCGCTCGGCAACAACCACGAGGACCTCGGCAAGCCGCGGACCGACATCTCCAGCCCCGACTACGGCGGCGACCCGTACGACCGGCCGATCGACAACAGCTCCTGCTGGGACCTGCCGGTCGAGGGCCCGCACGTCATCGGTGTCTCGTCGGTCGGCCCGTCCGGCAAGAAGTCGGACTTCAGCAACTACGGCCTCGAGCAGATCTCGGTCGCCGCGCCGGGTGGCTACGCCCGGGACTTCTTCGGCACCCCGGCCTACAACACCCCGGGCAACCGGATCCTCTCCAGCTACCCGCTGAAGGTTCTGGTCGAGGAGGGCCTGGTCGACGCGGAGGGCAACATCCTCCCGGCCGGTGAGGGACTGGTCTTCAAGGACTGCACGCAGGGCGGCAAGTGCGGGTACTACACGTACCTGCAGGGCACCTCGATGGCGGCCCCGCACGCCGCCGGCGTCGCCGCGCTGATCGTCAGCCGGTACGGCTACCCCGACTTCCAGCGGGGCGGCAAGACCATGGCGCCGAAGCTGGTCGAGGCGCAGCTCTACCGCACGGCCGCCGAGCAGGCCTGCCCGGAGCCGCGCCTGGTGAGCTACGCGAACGAGGGCCGGCCGGCGGAGTTCGACGCGCTCTGTGAGGGTGGCGAGAACTTCAACGGGTTCTACGGCTACGGCATCGTCGACGCGTACGCGGCGGTCGGTGGTCGCTGATCTATATGAAGGCCGCCTCGCCCTGGGCGGGGCGGCCTTCTGTTATAGGGGGCCGCTACCCTTGTACGGTGACGCTGCGCTTGTATGACACCGCGACCCGATCGGTCCGGGACTTCGTCCCGATGACGCCCGGTCTGGTGGGGATCTACCTGTGTGGCCTCACCGTGCAGTCGCCACCGCACATCGGGCATCTGCGGTCCGCCGTCAACTACGACGTGTTGCGACGCTGGCTCCTGCACACCGGCCACGAGGTGACCTTCGTCCGCAACGTGACGGACGTCGACGACAAGATCCTGCAGAAGTCGCTGGACCAGAAGCGGCCGTTCTGGGCCATCGCCTTCGAGAACCGGCTACTGCTGGACCGTGACTACCGCTCACTGAACGTGCTGCCGCCCACCTACGAGCCGCTGGCCACCGGTCACATCACCGAGATGCACGAGCTGATCCAGACGCTGATCTCGGGAGGCCACGCTTACGCGGCGGACTGCCTGAACGGCGACGTCTACTTCGATGTGTCGTCGTACTCGGCCTATGGCGCGCTGTCCGGGCAGAAGCCCGCGGACATGCGGTCGGCGGGTGACGCACCGGAACGCGACAAGCGGGACGCCCGGGACTTCGCGCTCTGGAAAGGCGTCAAGGCCGACGAGCCGAGCGACGCCTACTGGTCCTCGCCCTGGGGTCGCGGCCGGCCCGGCTGGCACATCGAGTGCTCCGCCATGGCCCGACGCTACCTCGGCGACGAGTTCGACATCCACGGCGGCGGCCTCGACCTGACGTTCCCGCACCACGAGAACGAGATCGCCCAGTCCAAGGCGGCCGGCCTCGGCTTCGCCCGGTACTGGGTGCACCACGCGCTGCTCAACCTCGGCGAGTCCAAGATGAGCAAGTCGCTGGGCAACGTGATCGACCTGGACTCGCTGGTCGAGGCCGGGATCCGTCCGGTCGAGGTGCGGTACTACCTGGCCTCCCCGCACTACCGCTCCCGGATCGACTACTCCGACGAGGCGCTGCGCGAGGCCGCGGTGGCGTACCGGCGGATCGAGGGCTTCGTGCAGCGTGCCGCCGAGATCGTCGGGCCCGGCCGGCCCAAGGCCGTGCCGCCGGCCTTCGCCGAAGCGATGAACGACGACCTGAACACCTCGGCGGCGCTCGCGATCATCCACGACACCATCCGCGAGGGGAACACCGCGCTCACCGCCGGTGACGAGGCCGCCATCCGCGGCGCGCTCACCGCGGTCCGTGCCATGCTCGGGGTGCTCGGCATCGACCCGCTCGACGCGTCGTGGGACGCGGGCACGAGCGGCAACGACCTGAAGCCGGTCGTCGACTCACTCGTCGCGCTGGCGCTGGAACAGCGGGCACAAGCCCGCGCACGGAAAGACTGGGCGGCCGCCGACTCGGTGCGGGACCAGCTCAAGAACGCGGGTATTCAGGTGGAGGACACTCCGACCGGGCCGCGCTGGACGGTAGGAGAGCAGCACTGATGCCGGGAAATTCACAGAACGCCAGCAAGCGGGCCACCGCCAAGAAGGGCGCCGTGTCGGGCTCGGGCGGTAAGAACCGCTCCAGCCTGAAGGGCCGGGGCAAGACCCTGCCCGCCGACGAGCGCCCCTGGCACAAGGGGTACTCGGGCACCGAGAAACTGCCCGAGAAAACCGCTCGTAAGCAGGAGAAGGAGCGCCGGGCAGCGGCGGCCGAGGGCCGGGCGCCCAAGGTCGGCATCCCGGGCACCAAGGACACCACCTGGGGCCGCGGCGGTGGCCGTGGCACCAGCATGACCCGCGCGGCGGCAGCGGCCCGTGGTGGCCGGGCGTCCGGTCCGCGCGGGCCCCGGGTCGCTCCGGGCCGCAAGTCCAACCCCACCAAGGAAGGCCCCGAGCTGCTGCTCGGGCGTAACCCGGTGGTGGAGGCGCTGCGCGCCCTGGTGCCGGCCACCGCGCTCTACGTGGCGCAGGGCATCGACATCGACGACCGGGTCACCGAGATCGTCCGGACCTCCGGCGACCGGGGCATCCCGATCCTGGAGATCAGCCGCAACGAGCTCGACCGGATGACCGGTGGCGTGCTGCACCAGGGCATCGGCCTGCAGGTGCCGCCGTTCGCGTACGAGGACTTCGACGACCTCGTGGCAGCGGCGCTGGAGCAGACCGCTCCGCTGCTGGTCGCCCTCGACGGCATCACCGACCCGCGCAACGTCGGCGCGGTGATCCGCTCGGTCGCCGCCTTCGGCGGGCACGGCGTGTTCATGACCGAGCGGCGCGCGGCCGGCATCACGGCGACCGCGTGGCGCACCAGCGCCGGCGCGGCGGCCCGGGTCCCGGTCTCCCAGGTGGTCAACCTGACCCGGGCGATCAAGGCGGCGCAGAAGGCCGGGTTCACCGCGATCGGGCTGGACGCGGACGGCGAGACCGACCTCTACCAGCTCGAGGCGGCGGTCGGCCCGCTGATCGTGGTGGTGGGCTCGGAGGGCCGGGGCCTCTCCCGCCTGGTCGGCGAGACCTGTGACCTGCGGGTGAGCATCCCGATGGCCTCCGACGTGGAGTCCCTGAACGCCAGCGTGGCGGCCGCCGTCACCCTGGCCGAGGTCCGCCGCCGCCGGGAGGCGTGAGACTCAGAAGTACGCGCGCAGGCGGTCGCCGTCCGTGAGGAACAGGCGGCCGCCCGCCACCGCCGGCGGGTAATGCTGGTCCGCGGGCATCCCGCCTCGCACACCCTTGCCGGTGACCGCGTCGACGATCGACAGCGGGGATCCGAGACCGGACGGGCTGAAAAGCAGGTTCCCGGCCCGGACCGGCTGACCCGCCGAGTCCGGCAGGTGCACCGACCAGAGCTTGCGGCCGGTCGCCGCGTCCAGGCAGAGCACGCTGCGGTATCGGGGCAGGTAGAGCCGCTGGTTGTCGGCGGTGACACCGGGCGCCGGCAGGGCGGATCTCCAGATCACCGAGCCGTTCGCGGCGTTCACCGCGGTGAGGGCACCACCGGCGCCGCTGACGTAGAACCTGCTTCCGGCCGGGTCGCTGCCCACGGCGTACCAGTTCTGTGCGGTCTGCCAGATCGTCCGGCCGGTGGTGACGTCGACCGCCCGGGCGGTGTTCCCCTCGGTGCGCAGCAGCAGCCGCCCGTTCGCGGAGAGCAAGCCGTCGCCGCGGGTGCCGGTGAGCCGCCAGAGCCGGCCGCCGTCGCCGAGCCGGTACCCGGTGGTGCTGAGGGTGAAGTCCGGCCGGGTGTCGACGACGACCACGCCGCGGTCCACCACCATGTCCTGTGCCGGCCCGCCGATCGGCACCTCCCACAGGCGGCCGCCGCCGGCGGTGGAGAACGCGGTGAGGAAGCTGCCCTGCCCGTCACAGGTGTAGGTGAGAGTGACGAGCTTGCCGTCGGCGACCGCCATCCGGCTGATGCCGCGCCGGACGATCCTGGTGAACCAGCGGCGATTGCCGGTTGCCGGGTCGAGGGCGGCAATGCCGCCGGGCGCGCTGGTATAGACGGATCCGCTGTAGATCAGCGGTTCACGGCCGACCTCACAGTCCGGAGCGCCGTGCGTCGGCACCTCCCACTTTTTCGCGATATTCGCGGTGTTGAACGTGGTCTCGGCCGGGTTGTAGTAGGTCGCTCCCGGGCCGTACCCGGGCTGAGCCCAATCCGACGGAGGGGGCAGCATGAGGGCCGCGACAACAGCGGCCACCAGAACGGAACTCATACAAGATCAACGAGCAGAGCCCCCGGTCGGGATCGAACCGACGACCTCCCGTTTACAAGACGGGTGCTCTGGCCATCTGAGCTACAGGGGCGTATCCCGGTCAGCATAACGTCCTGGGATGCGGCCGCCATCTTGGCAGGTCGGTGAAAAACAATTACGTTTGCGGGGCTGTTCCTTCTACTCGGATCGTCCGGCACGTTCCTGCCGGTGGAAAGGAAGTCGATTCACCATGGCTACCGTCACCTACGACAAGGCCTCCCGGATCTACCCGGGCTCTGAGCGTCCCGCCGTCAACGAGCTGAACCTCGAGATCGGCGACGGCGAGTTCCTCGTCCTGGTCGGCCCCTCCGGTTGTGGCAAGTCCACCAGCCTGCGCATGCTCGCCGGCCTGGAGGACGTGGACCGCGGCCGCATCCTGATCAACGACAAGGACGTCACGAACCTCCCGCCGAAGTCCCGTGACATCGCGATGGTGTTCCAGAACTACGCTCTCTACCCGCACATGACGGTGTACGAGAACATGGCGTTCGCCCTGAAGCTCCGCAAGACCCCGAAGTCGGAGATCGACCGCTCGGTGAAGGAAGCCGCCGCTCTGCTCCAGCTGGAGGAGTTCCTCTCGCGTAAGCCGAAGGCGCTCTCCGGTGGTCAGCGTCAGCGTGTCGCCATGGGCCGCGCGATCGTGCGTCAGCCGCAGGTCTTCCTCATGGACGAGCCGCTGTCGAACCTCGACGCCAAGCTCCGCGTCCAGACCCGCTCGCAGATCGCCTCCCTCCAGGCCAAGCTGGGCGTCACCACCGTTTACGTGACCCACGACCAGGTCGAGGCCATGACGATGGGCCACCGGGTCGCCGTGATGCTCGACGGTGTCCTCCAGCAGGTCGACACCCCGCGGGCGCTCTACGACACCCCCGGCAACGTCTTCGTCGCCGGCTTCATGGGCTCGCCCGCCATGAACATCAAGACCGTTCCGCTCACCGAGTCGGGCGCCACCTTCGGCTCGCTCAGCGTCCCGCTGACCCGCGAGCAGGTCGCCGCGGCCCAGCAGGGCGGCGACGGCAAGGTCACCATCGGCTTCCGCCCGGAGGCCGCCGAGGTCGTCACCGAGTCGGCCGGCGCTCTGCCGATCGTGGTGGACCTGGTCGAGGACCTCGGCTCGGACGCCAACGTCTACGGCCACTCCGAGGTCGGCGGCGCCTCCGAGCGCTTCGTGGTCCGCACCGAGCGTCGTTACATGCCGAGCATGGGCGAGACGGTGTACATCAAGCCGCAGACCAGCGCGCTGCACGTGTTCAACGCCGGTTCCGGCCAGCGCATCTGACGTCGCACCACGAGGACGTGGCCTTCCCGTTTCGGGGAGGCCACGTTTTTCGTCTTCCGGGCGGTTCTCGTTTTCGGGCGGGCAGAATTCTCGGGTGCAGACATTCCTGCCGTACTCCGGATTCACCGCCAGCGGTCTCGCACTCGACGTGAAACGGCTCGGCAAACAGCGGGTCGAGGCCATCCAGGTGCTACGGGGGCTGATTCAGCCGGGGTACGGCTGGCGGCATCACCCCGCGGTCAAGATGTGGCAGGGTTACGAGGAGGCGCTGGTCCGGTACGGGCTGGACATGTGCGCCGTCTGGACCGCCACGGGACGGGCGGACACCTGCGCCGCGACGCTGCTGCTCGATCTGCGGGCCGCGCGCGGCATCGAGACGGTCCGCACCGCCGAGGAGCTGGCGCTCGCCGGTGAACTCCCACCCTGGCTCGGCGACGAGGACCTGCATCTCAGCCACCGGTCCGCGCTGATCCGCAAGGACGCGGCGCACTACCGCCCGCTGTTCGGCGACGACGTCCCCGACGACCTGCCCTACGTCTGGCCTGCCTCCGGCCGCCCTAGCTCAAGTCCCAGCTCAGAAGCGTGAAGGTCATCTCCTCGCACGCACCTGCCCGGCGATATGTGGCGAGAGCCGCCTTGTTGTCGGACTCGGTGGCCACCCACATGCCGTAGCAGCCGTTCGCTTTCGCCAGCGCCGCCAGCGCCTCGACCAGCGCCGCGCCGATCCCCTGCAGCCGCGCCACGGGAGCGACGCCCAGCTCGTACACGAGCATTTCGGTGCCTTTGTCGGGATGCGTGGTCTCCACCCCGGTGATCATCCCGACCGGCCGGTCGCCGTCGTCATAGGCGAGCAGCAGGTGATGCGTCGGATCGTCCAGGAAGCGCTGGGTGGCGCCTTCCAGCGGCGGCGCATCGAAGAGATCAGCCGCTCGGTGGACCTCGGCCGCGGCGGTCACACGTTCGATGCGCATAGCGCCACGATAGCCAGCAGGCATTTTCGAAGACCGATGTCCCGTTCACCGCCCGGCCGCTGGTGGTCGGGAACGGGCGAGAGCGCACGCCGCTGGACGCTGACGGCGCGCGCTCTCGCTGGGATCAACGACGGGGTACGACCCTGATCAGTTGAGCCCCTCGGTGGGCTCCTCGAGCAGACGCGGGTCGTCGATCTTGTCGCGCGGCGCCACGCTCGAATAGGCGGACGGCGACGAGTGCTGAGCCGCCGACGACTGGGCCGCCGACGACTGAGCCGGCGACGTGTGGGCCGGCGACGTGTGGGCCGGCGACG
Organism: Actinoplanes sp. NPDC023936; assembly: GCF_040639325.1. Taxonomy (NCBI): domain Bacteria; kingdom Bacillati; phylum Actinomycetota; class Actinomycetes; order Micromonosporales; family Micromonosporaceae; genus Actinoplanes; species Actinoplanes sp. NPDC023936. The sequence goes on from NZ_JBEZZR010000010.1 coordinate 38,902, forward strand.
AGCCGGCCGGCGTCGGCTGCGCGGACGACGACTGGGCCGGTGCGGGCTGAGCAGCCGCCGGCGCCGGAGAAGAGGCGGCCGGGTCGACCGGCAGGGCCGAGGCCGCAGTGCTCGGCGTGGAGGGCGTTGACGACGTGGACGACGCGGCGCCCGGCCGGGCCGAACGGCCGGACTGCGACTGCACCGGCGAACCCCCGAGCGGCAGGCCGGAGATGTCCTTGCTGAGGTCGCTGACCTGGCGCTGGACCCCGCGAACCGGGACCGTGTTGCCCAGGCCCACCAGCGGCGCGTCGGTGCTCGCGCTCCCGGCCTGCATGGCCGCGCTCTCGGCATGCACGGCCGCCGCAGGCACGGCGGCGCCGTGGTCGGCCGTCGGCATGTGGTGCGTGACCGGGAGCCCGCTCGGGCCGAGCGTCGTGAAGAGTGGCTTACCGGCGGCGACCAGCGTCCCCAGGGAACCCTTGGCGACAGCGAGGTCGTGGGCGGCGAGCGCGGCGGGCGCCGGGTTCGGCAGCCGGCCGAGCGTTCCCGGAGTCCGGCGCTTCTGGTCCTTGCTCGGCAGGGTTCCGCTCACCACGTCGGCTGCGGGCAGTGCACGGCCGGCCTTCTCCTCGGTACGACCGGCGCCCTCCCCACCACGCTGGAGCCGGACGATCCGCTTGTCGTCCACCGCGAGCCGGATGAGCGGTTCGCCGCTGAGCGGGTCGGACACGAGCGGGGGCACCTGCAGGGCCTCATCCGCCGGGTTCAGCGGTTGTCCGTCGGTCCGGGCCACGGACGCCTGAGCGGGGGCCGCCCCGAAGAGCAGGATCCCGCCGATGAACGCTCCGGCACACCACAACTTCCGCACTGATCTCTCCAAGCCACTTCGGACGATGGGCCGGGACAATGCCCGCCAAAAACAGATACCTAACAAGTCGGACGAATGGTTCGGATGGCGCAACGAGCGGCCCCGCGCGTGGGTTCCGGTTGACTACGATTTGCGAACGTGAGTGTTCTGCCGGCGAACGAGCGTCCCGAGCCAGCCCAGTCCGATGAGGACGGCCGGTCCCACCTGGTGCTCTGTGGCGCCGACGCACTGGTCTACACGCTCGCCGAGGAGCTCGCGAATTCGCGGCGCCGGATCCGGATCACGGTGATCACTCCGCACCGGGTGCGCGCGGACGTGCCGGATCTGGCCGGCCTCGCCGACCGCGGTGTCACCTGGCACCGGGCGGACCGGCTGGACGAGAAGACCTTCCAGGAGGCCGGTCTCAGCGGCGCGGCAGCGCTCGCGCTGGTCATGCCGGACGACATGACAAATCTGCATGCCGCGCTCTGCGCCCGCGAGGTGGAGGAGACGCTGCGGGTGGTGGTCCGGATGTCCAGCCGTGGCCTGGCGAAGAGCGTGGACCGGCTCTTCCCGGACTGCGCCGTGCTCTCCGACGCAGAGATGGCGGCGCCGGCGTTCGTCGCGGCCGCACTCGGCGAGGTCGCGCCCACCCACTTCCGCCGCGCCGACCGTACCCTCTATGTCGCTCAGCGTGCCGACGTCCCGGCTCGCCGGGTCGTGCTGACCCTGACCGTCACCGACGCCGAAGGCGAGGTGAGCGTCCTTCCCGCCGAGCCCTCGCCGGAGTGGATGCTCCCGACCGACCTGGTGCTCGCCGAAGCCGTCGGCCGCCCGGCCGGCGAGGACGTGACGCGTCGCCTGCTGACCCGGGCCGGGCGCAAGCGGCGGCCGTTCGGATATTTCGGGCGCGCGGTGCGGGCGGCGGCGAGTCGCAAGCTCGGCATCGCGGTGCTGATCACGCTCGCCACGACGATCGTGGCCGGCGCGGTCCTGAACCGGTACGACGAAGTGGACCACGGGCTCTGGGAGCAGATCTACGTCACGCTGCTGACCGCGGTGGGAGCCTCCGATGTGGAGGAGGGCTACAGCGCGATCGCGCAGGCCGCGCAGCTGGTCCTGACCATCGCGGGTCTCGCGCTGATCCCACTGATCACCGCCGCGGTGGTGGACGGCATGGTCAACGCCCGCCTGGCGATCACGCAGGGGCGGCTCGTCAGCGAGCTGCGCGATCACGTGGTGCTCGTCGGCCTCGGCACGGTCGGCACCCAGGTGATGCGGCAGCTGCACGACCTCGGGGTCCGGGTGGTGGCGATCGACCGGAACAAGAACGCCGTCGGTGTGAAGGCCGCGCAGAACCGCGAGATCCCGGTGATCGTCGGAGACGCGTCGGACGAGGCGACGCTGCGCGCGGCAGCGATCGACACCTGCCGGGCGCTCGTCGTGCTCTCCACCAACGACCCGAGCAACCTGGAGGCGGCGTTGCGTGCCCGCAGCGCGCACGAGGACCTGCGGGTGGTGCTCCGGCTCTTCGACGACGACTTCGCGCAGCGGGTCGAGTCGGCCTTCCAGATCAACACGTCGCGGAGCGTGTCCCGGCTCTGCGCGCCGGTCTTCGCGGCCGCCCTGCTGGACCGCGACGTGCACGCCACCATCCCGGTCGACCGGCACGCCGTCATGGTCGCCACGGTCACCGTCGCGGCCGGGTCCAGTCTGGACGGTGCGACGCTGGAGCAGGCCGACCATCCGGGCCAGGCGCGGGTGCTCGGCATGTCCGCGGCCGGCCAGCAGTGGATCGACTGGCGGCCGGACCCCCGGCGGGTGCTCGCCGAGGGTGACCGGATTCTGGTGGTGGCCCGGCGCGGAGGACTGCGGGCGCTGGCGTTCTAGGCCGTCGGCGTCAGGGCAGCACGCTGGACAGCTCGTCCGGCTCCACGCCGAGCACGGCCTGCTCGTCGGGCTTGTTGACCAGAACCTCGGTCAGGTACGACTGGACGGTCGGGCCCATCCCGACGTCCCGGCCGGCCCGCTCGGAGAGCAGCCACTTGTGCTGGATGATCTGCGAGAAGATCTCCTGCGGCTCCAGCTTCTGGCGCAGGTGGGCCGGCACGGCTCGGACCACCGGCTCGAAGACCTCGGTCAGCCAGCGGTGGGCGGCCTGCTGCTCGTCGGTGAGGTGGCTCTCCGCGCGGTAGGTGTCCAGGTCGTTGAGCAGCTGGCGGGCCTGGTTCTCCTCCGCGTCCAGGCCGGTGAGCCGCATCAGCCGCCGGGTGTGGTACCCGGCGTCGACGACCTTCGGGCGCACCCGGTAACCGCCGTCCACGGTGGACATCGAGACCTCGGCGACGTCGAAGCCCATCTCGTTGAGGCGGCGGATCCGGCGCTCGATGTGGTGCCGGGCGTCCTTCGCCACTTCCTGCTCGTAGGTCACCTCGTGCCACAGCCGCTCGTAGCGCGCCACGATGTCGTCGACAACGGCCTCCGGGTCGATCGACTCGTGCAGCAGCTCGGCGGCCTGCAGGTCGAGGCACTCGCCGAAGATGTTCAGCCGCAGGATCTCGATGTCCTCGCTGCGCTGGCCCTCGGAGAGTTTCGGATAGAGGTTCCCGGTCTCGGCATCCACCAGGTACGCCGCGAAAGCGCCCGCGTCCCGCCGGAACAGCGTGTTCGACAGCGAGCAGTCGCCCCACGAGAAACCGGTCAGGTGCATCCGCACGATCAGGGCGGCGAGCGCGTCCAGCAGCCGGTTCATCGTCTCCGGCCGCAGCACCCGGGAGAAGATCGCACGGTACGGCAGGGAGAACTGGAGATGGCGGGTGACGAGCACGGTCTCGAGGGGCTCGCCGTCCTTGGTCTGCCGGTCGGTGGCGATCGCGACGGCCTGCACCGCCGGGAAGTCGATCCGCTCCAGGGCGCGAAGCAGGTCGTACTCCTTCTCGGCGATGCGCTCGCGGGTCTCCTTCATCGCGTAGACGGTGTCGTTCAGCTTGACGAACCGGACGACGTGCCGCGAAATGCCCTGCGGGAGTGCTACCAGGTGGTCCGCGGGCCATTCCTCCAGGGGAATGTGCCATGGCAGGTCCAGGAGCGCCGGGTCGATGAGGGCGGAGGTGATGCGCACCGCCCCAGTGTGCCCGTTCGATCGGCGCGTCGCGTGCGTTGGTGGCTCGTTACACAGGTGCGAAACGGCCGACTACGTACGGGAGTGGCATGCGACGCAAGACAGGCATCGTCATCGGAACGTGCACTGCCCTCGCGCTGGCCGGTACGGCTGCCGCGCTGGCGGTGACACCCACCAGCGATCGCCCGGTCGGCATCTGGCACGAAGCGCCGGCGGTTAGCCGTACCCACGTGGCAGCGCAGGGGAAGGCACCCGCCGCGCCCCGGATCGAGGAATCGGCGCGCGCGGAACGCGCCGCCGTGACGCCCTCTCCGGTCCCGTCGGTGTCCCGCGGGTCCGCCGCCCCCGCCACCCGGAAGCCCGCCGCGAAGACGGCGAGCCAGGGCCGTGACCGGCCGCTGGAATCGGCCACCACCACGGGCACCAGCCGGCAGCGGGTCGGCGAGCTCATCCCGGTACGGAAGGTGCTGGAGTACCTGACCGGGCCGCGGGAGGAGAAGTTCCACTACCCGGGCGCGTCGTACGTGAAGGTGCACTTCGACCGGCTCGACATGCTCCCCGGGGACTACCTGACCGTCTCCAACCCGGAGGGCACCGAGAGCTACCGGTACGAGGCCTCCGACGACGGCCGGTGGGCCATGTCGATCACCGGGGACACCGCGGTCGTCGAGGTGCACCGCGCGGCCGACCCGCTCGGCCTCGGTGACGCTCTCGGCAACCTCGGCGTGCGCGTCGACCGGGTGGCCCGCGGATTCGACCGCGGCGAGTCGCGGCGGGCCCGTCCCGGCAAGTCGCAGCCGGCCCGGCCCGGCGAGTCGCAGCCGGCTCGGCCCGGCCGTGAGGAGTCGGTCTGCGGGGCGGACACCTCCGGCGACGCGGTCTGCTACCAGTCGGCCGACCCGGTCGCCTACACCAAGTCGAAGGCGATCGCCCGGCTGCTGATCAACGGCACCGAGCTCTGCACCGGCTGGCGGGTCGGCGCGAAGAACCGCATGATCACCAACAACCACTGCCTCACGTCGTCCGGCGAGGCCTACGACACCGAGGTGTGGTTCAACTACCAGTGCGCCAAGTGCGGCGGGTACGACGTCTTCAAGCCCACGAAGGTCTGGGGTGACCAGGTGGTCGCCACCGACAAGACGCTGGACTACACGCTCTTCACTGTCGACGGCTTCGCGTCGGTCGAGAAGTTCGGCTATCTCACCCTGGACACCGGCCGGCCCACCCGTGGCCAGGAGCTCTACGTGCCGCAGCACCCGGCCGGCGAACCCACCCGGATCGCCGGTGGCAAGGGGGAGAAGGCCAGCAACTGCGCGGTCGAGAACCCGGACTACACCGGGTACGCCCCGCACTCGGACGTCTCGTACTTCTGCGACACCGCGGGCGGCTCCTCCGGCTCACCGGTGCTGTCGCGGCGGACCAACCGGGTGGTGGCGCTGCACCACTTCGGCGGCTGCCCCAACTCCGGGGTCCGCGGCGACCTCCTGGCCGCCAAGTTGCGCCCCTACCTTTAGCGTCTGTTTCAGGAGGGAAGTCGGGCTGCGGCCCCCCTCCTGAAACAGACGCTAGTTTGGTGGTGTGGTTTCGTCACTCGCACCCGTCCGGACCCGTAGCTGGTGGCCCGATCTGCTGGCCGTGGTGGCGTTCGCGCTCCTGACCGGGGTTCTCGCCGAAGGTTTTCTGCTGGCGTTCGATCAGCGGGTCGCGGACTGGGCCTTCGCGCACCAGCCGCCGGTCCTCTACTGGACCGCCCGGGTGCTGAACTATCTCGGTCAGGGTGGGCAGGTGCTGATGCCTGTCGCGCTGATCCTGACCGGGCTGCTGGTGTGGCGGACGCGGTCGGTGCGTGCGGCTCTGCCGTTCGTCGCGGCTTTCGTCCTGACGTATTTCACCATCGGGCCGGCGAAGCTGGTGTTCGACCGGGCGGCGCCCGCTTTCACCGGACCGGACAAGACCGAGCTGTTCAATCCGGCGGCAATCGGAAAATACGGGATGAGTTACCCGTCCGGACACATGGGCAACGTGCTGGTCTGGTACACGGTCATGGCGCTGTTGATCGCCGCGCTGCTGCACCGGCCGCTGACCGGGCGGGAGTGGGTGCTGATCCGGGTCGTGCCCGTGGTGATCGTCTTCTGCACGACGGTCTACCTCGGCTTCCACTGGGTGACGGACTCGGTTGCCGGGGTGCTGCTCGGGCTGGTGCTGGCCCGGATCATCGCCCGCGTCCCGTGGGACTCGATACCGCTCCCGGCGCTGCGCGGGTGGGAGCGGCCGGCCGGGTTGCCGGCGTCGCGGATCTAGGCGGTCACCCAGGTCCCGGCTCTCATCACCCGGCGGATGGTCAGGTCAGCGTCCAGGACGACCAGGTCGGCCCGGAGGCCCGGCGCTATCGCCCCGCGATCGGTCAGCCCGAGCAGGCGGGCCGGTGTCGTCGACGCCATCGTCACCGCGTCGGTCAGGGGCAGGCCGGCCGCCACCGCGTTGCGCAGCGCCACGTCCATGGTGAGCGTGCTGCCGGCGATCGAGCCGTCCCGGACCAGCCGGGCCACCCGGTCGGCGACCACGACCTCCTGGCCGCCCAGCTCGTACCGGCCGTCCGGCATGCCGGTGGCGTCCATCGCGTCGGTCACCAGGATCGACCGGTCCGGGCCGGCGCTGCCCGCGGCGAACGCCAGCATGCCGGGGTGCAGGTGGATGTTGTCGGCGATCAGCTCGACCGCGGCGATCGAGGAGAGCAGGCCGATCACCGGTCCGGGTTCGCGGTGGTGCGGCGGGCGCATGCCGTTGAAGAGGTGGGTGCCGACGGTCGCCCCGGCTGCCACTCCGGCGTGGGTCTGAGCGTACGTGGCGTCGGTGTGTCCCACCGCGGCCAGCACGCCGTGCTCGCGCAGGAACGCGATGGCGTCCAGAGCGCCGGGTAGCTCGGGCGCGACGGTCATCATCCGTACCGTGCCCTCACCGATCTTGACCAGCTCGGTGAGCTCGCCCGGCACCGGGTCGCGCAGGAACGCGGGGTTCTGCGCGCCGCAGCGCGCATGGGAGAGGTAGGGGCCCTCGAAGTGGATCCCGGCGAGCACGCCGTCGGCGACCAGCGGGCGGTAGGCCTCGGTGGCGTCGCGCATGAGCTCGAACGGGGAGCTGACCAGGCTCGCCAGCATCGTGGTGGTGCCGTGACCCAGGTGGAAGGCGGCCGCGCCCCGGGCCGCCGCGGCGTCGCCGGTGGTGAACGTGTGCCCGCCACCGCCGTGGCAGTGCAGGTCGACGAAGCCGGGGACGATGATGTCGTCGCCGGAGGTCCCGCCGAGATCCACCGATGCGATGGAGTCGCCGTTCACGACTACTTGTCCGGGGTGCGTCCCGGACGGCGTGACGATCCGGCCTGCCAGGCGCGTCATCGGTCTCCCTGCAACGAGTCGAGGGCCAGCAGCGCCGCACCCAGACAACCGGCCTTGTCACCCAGCTCCGCCCGGACGATCTCCGGCGACCGGTGGAACGTGATCCGCTGGGCGACCGCCGCGCGTACCGGCCGCAGCAGGTCGTCGCCGGCCTCGGCCAGCCCGCCGCCGAGCACCACCACACCGACGTCGTAGAGCGCCTGCGCGGTCAGCAGCCCGTCGGCGAGCGCCTCGACGGCGTCCCGCCAGACCCGCCCGGCGAGCTCCTCACCGGCCGCCGCCCGGGTCGCCACGTCGAACGCGGTGGCCTCCGGATCGCCGGACAGTTCCGCGTACCGTCGCCCGATCGCCTTCGCCGAGCTCTGCGCCTCCAGGCAGCCGCGCAGGCCGCAGCCGCAGGTCACGCCGCCGGGCCGGACCACCACATGCCCGAGTTCGCCGGCCGCGCCGTGCGCGCCGGGATAGCCGGAGCCGTCGACCACCAGGCCGGCCGCGATGCCGGTGCCGATCGCCACGAACAGCACGTGCCGGCGGCCCCGCCCGGCGCCGAGGCGCGCTTCGGCGAGGGCGCCCACGCGCACGTCGTGGCCGAGCGCGGCGGGCATGCCCAGCCGCTGCCGGGCAAGATCCCTCAGGGGTACGTCCCGGAAGCCCACGTTCGCCGACCAGACCGCCACACCCGTGACCTCGTCCACCACACCGGGCACGGCGATACCGGTGGCCACCGGGGTGAGTCCTCCGGCCCGCGCCGTGGCGGCCAGCGACTCGGCGACGTCCAGGATGTTCTCGGTGACCGCGACCGGGCCCCGTTCGGCCCGGGTGGGATGGCGTTCCTCGTGCTGGACCGTGCCGTCCGGCCGGACCAGGGCGCACTTCATCCCGGTGCCCCCGACGTCGAGGGCGATGACGACAGCGGTCATCCGAGGATCACGGAGCGGGTCAGGTTGCGCGGGTTGTCCGGGTCGAGGCCCTGGGTGGTGGCGAGGGCCACCGCGACGCGCTGCGCCAGGATCAGGTCGGCCATCGGGTCGAGCGGGTCACGACCGCCGAGCCAGCGGCCGAGCGACGCGTAACCGCCGTGGTGGCGGCTGTGCAGGAAGGCCGCGCCGGTCTTCTCCACCTCGTCGGCGAGGCCGGCCGGCACGTCGCCGAACGCCCACACCACGCGGCGCGGCCCGGCGATCGAGATCGGGCCGTGCCGGTAGTCCATGGCCTGGTACGACTCGGTCCAGAAGCTCGCGGTCTCCCGGCACTTGAGCGCGGCCTCCTCGGCGATGCCGACGGTCCAGCCGCGGCCGAGGAAGGTGATCTGGTCGACCAGGGCGGGGTGCACCGGCAGCGGCATCCGGATCGCCACCTCGGCGTCCATCGCGGCGGGCTCCAGGTCCTCGCCGAGGTGGGCGCGGAGCAGCGCGAGCACGCTCGTCGCGAACCGGGTCTGCACGACGGCCTGCTCGTCGGCGAAGTCCAGCACGATGGCGTCGCGGGCGATCTGCGCGGCAGGCTGGGCGCGGTCCGCGGTCAGCACGGTGACCGGGGCTTTCTCGCCGAAGGCACGCATCACGTCGACCACCTCGGTGGTGGTGCCGGACCGGGTGATCGCGACGAGCCGGTCGTACCGGCGGTCGTGCGGGAACTCGGAGGCCTGGAAGGCGTCCGTCTCACCCTGTCCAGCCTGCTCGCGCAGCGCCGCGTACGCCTTCGCCATGAACCAGGACGTGCCGCAGCCGATGACGGCCACCCGCTCCCCGGGGGCGGGCAGGCCCGGCGCTGCTCCGGCTAGGTTCGCGGCTTTCCGCCAGCACTCCGGCTGAGTGGCGATCTCCGCTTTGACATGGCTCATAGCTGTTCCTCACCGGTAGTTGCTGCGCATTAGCGCTCGGTTCCCGGGACTTTCGCGCGTTATTGTGCTCATGGCCCCGGCGCGGGGGCAAGTTCCAAAGGTCCTTCGCTCATCGCGCCGCTTTGCTTCGGGACCTTTCGCGCACTAATGTGCACACACCTATCATGAAACGTGCAGCTGGGAGTGACGGGTGGACCGGTACGCGCGGTGGAATGCCCTGCTCGAGCTACTCACGGAGAACGGCCGTGTGACGGTCGAGGAGGCCTCCGAGCGCCTCGACGTGTCACAGGCGACCATCCGCCGTGACTTCGACCAGCTCGCCCAGCAGCAGATGATCACTCGTACCCGCGGTGGCGCGGTCGCCAACGGAGTCTCCTACGACCTGCCGCTGCGGTACAAGAGCGCCAAGCACTCGGCCGAGAAACAGCGCATCGGCGAGGCCGCCGCGAAGCTGGTCAGCCCCGGCACGGTGGTCGGGCTCAACGGCGGTACCACGATCACCGAGGTGGCCCGCGCCCTGGCGGTCCGGCCCGACCTCAACGCCGTCGGCGAGGGCGCCCAGCTGACCGTCGTGACGAACGCGCTCAACATCGCCAACGAGCTGCTGGTCCGCTCGCGCATGAAGATCGTGGTGGCCGGCGGGGTGGTCCGCCCGCAGTCCTTCGAGGTGGTCGGCCCGCTCGGCGGCGCGCTCCTCAAGGAGGTGACCATCGACATCGTGCTGCTCGGTGTCGACGCGCTCGACGTCGAACTCGGCGCGGCCTCCCACCACGAGGGCGAGGCCGCGATGAACAGTCTCATGGTGGCCCGCGCCAAGCGGGTCGTCGTGATCGCCGACTCGTCGAAGCTGGGCGGGCACGCGTTCGCGCGGATCTGCCCGATCTCCAAGGTGGAGACGCTGGTGACCGACTCCGGGGCGCCGCCGTCGGTGGTGGACGCGTTCCGCGACGCCGGGGTCGAGGTCATCACCGCCTGACGTGTGTTCGGGATCCCGGTATTGGCGATCTTCACCTAGTGTGCGGCGAATGACCGCCGTACTCGAGATATCAGGGCTGCGTAAGACCTACCGCAGCCGCAAAGGTGTCCGGAATGCGTTGGACGGCTTCGACATGGTCGTGGAAGCCGGCCAGGTGCACGGATTCCTCGGGCCCAACGGCTCCGGCAAGACCACCACGTTGCGTACGCTGCTCGGCCTGATCAAGCCGAACGACGGCCGGATGGCCATCCTCGGGCGTGAGGTGCCGCGGCATCTGCCGGAAGTGGCCCGCGAGGTCGGCGCCATCGTGGAGAGCCCGCAGTTCTTCGGGAACTTCACGGCCGAGGCCACGCTGTCGCTGCTCGCGGACGCCGGAGGGGTGAACCGGAACCGGGTCTACTCGGTGCTCGACCTGGTCGGGCTGCGGGATCGGGCGAAGGAGCGGGTCAAGACGTACTCGCTCGGCATGAAGCAGCGCCTGGCGGTCGCGTCCGCGCTGCTCAAGGAGCCGAAGCTGCTGATTCTGGACGAACCGGCGAACGGTCTGGACCCGGGTGGCATCCGGGAGATGCGCACGCTGATGCGGGACCTGTCGGACTCCGGCATGACGGTGCTGCTCTCCAGCCACATCCTCGGTGAGATCCAGCTGATCTGCGACTCGGTCACGATCATCTCGGCCGGCCGGCGGGTCACGTCGGGATCGGTCTCGTCGGTGCTGGCGCAGCACACCAGCGGGGCGGTCAAGGTACGGCTCGAGCCGGGCGTCGACCTGATGAGCGCGGCCCAGCTCCTGCGCGCCGCCGGCGCGCAGGTGGACATGGCGGCCGACCACTTCACGGTCGGCAACGCGAGCAATCCGGCGCAGATCACCAAGCTGCTGGCCGACCGGCAGATCTACGTGACCGAGCTGACGCCCGTCGCGGCCGACCTGGAGGACGTCTTCCTGGAGCTGACCGGCACCGCGCCGGTCGAGGGGCACACCCGTCAGGTGGACGAGAGCGCGCTGACCGCTGGCCAGAGCAAGGGTGGGTGGGGACAGTGAGCCTGGCTCGTGCGGAATCCCGGCGCCTGATCAAGCGCCGTTTCACCAAGGTGCTCCTGATCGGCCTGTTGCTGGTGCTGGCAGCGGTCTTCGCCGGCTCCTGGTTCACCAGCGAGAAGGTGGGCCCGTCGCAGATCGCGGCGGCCAAGGCCGAGGCGGACGGCTACTACCAGGAGGCCCTGCGCACCGCCGCCACGGACAAGCAGCAGTGCCTCGCTGCCGCTGGCACTCCGCAGGCCGCCAACTGGCCGGCGAACTGCGACGAGCTCTACACGCCGACGCGGGAGGACTACGACTACCGGTGGTACATGCCGGCGACCTTCGACCTGCGCGAGGACTTCCGGAACATGATCTCGGTGTTCGCGGTGGTGCTGGCCGCTGTCGCGTTCCTGATCGGAGCGTCCTTCGTGGGCGCCGAATGGAACAGCGGCGGGATGATGAACCTGCTGCTCTGGCGGCCGCAGCGGACCCGGGTCCTGGGCACCAAGCTGATCGTCTTCCTGAGCTGGCTGGTCGGCGTGTCGGTGCTGCTCGGCGCGGTGTGGGCCGGGTTGTTCCGGGTGCTCGCCGAGGCGCGGGGCACGACCGACAAGATGACCTCCGGTGTGTGGCAGTCGTTCGGGCTGATGGGTCTGCGCGGTCTCGGCCTGATCGTGGCGGCGGGCGCCCTCGGTTTCGCGCTGGCCTCGCTGGGCCGGCACACCGGGATGGCGCTGGGCGCGCTCGTCGCACTCGGCGCGGTGCAGATCGGCGTCTACGTGATGGCCGGTCTGGCCGGATTCAAGTACCCGGACCTGCTGTTCACGCCTTTCTGGATCTTCGCGGTGCTGTACAAGGAGTGGGTCGCCACCGACTACACGTCCTGTGACTACTCGTCCGTGGCCGGTTGTCGGCCGGACACCTTCACGATGACCTGGCAGGCCGGAAGCATCGGCGTGGCAGCGGTGGCCGTACTCGTCGTGGCCGCCGCACTGTGGACGATGCGTAAGCGCGACATCACATGAGGTAACGTGCGCGGGGATCACCTGACACGCTTATCCTGGTGATCCCCGCTGATGCTTGGAGCGCCATGGAGGAAGACGAGAAACCGGCCCTCACCGAGCGCGAACAGCAGATCATCGCGTTCGAGACCAAGTGGTGGAAGCACGCCGGCGCCAAGGAGCAGGCGATCCGGGACACCTTCGACCTCTCCTCGACCCGCTATTACCAGCTGCTCAACGCCCTGCTCGACAACCCGGCCGCGCTGGAGCACGACCCCGTGCTGATCGGCCGGCTGCGTCGGCTGCGATCAGCACGGGCCCGCACCCGCCGGCGGTAGGGCTCACGGCTGGTGCGTGTCGGCGTACGCCGCGAGCCACGCCACCTGGTCCGGATCGAGCGACGCCCGCACCCGTTTCCGGGCCGTCGCCACGTTCGCCGCGGTGACGGTGGACGCCTCCAGCGAGTCCCGCATCGCGGCCAGCGCCGACTCCCGGATCAGCGCGGCGCAGTCGGCCGCCGAGAACCCCTCCAGCTCGGCGCCGAGCTGGTCCAGGTCGACCGACGCGTCGAGCGGCACCGCGCGGGCCGACGCCCGCAGGATCGCGGCCCGCGCCTCGCCGTCCGGCGGCGGGACGTAGACCAGCCGCTCCAGCCGGCCGGGCCGCAGCAGCGCCGGATCGATCAGATCGGGCCGGTTGGTGGCGCCGATCACGACCACGTTGCGCAGATCCTCCACCCCGTCCAGCTCGGTGAGCAGCGCCGCCACCACCCGATCCGTGGTGCCGCCGTCGGTGGCCTGGCCGCGGGTCGGCGCGAGCGCGTCCACCTCGTCCAGGAAGACCAGCGTCGGCGCGGCCTCCCGGGCCCGGCGGAACAGCTCCCGCACCGCGCGCTCGCTGTCGCCGACCCACTTGCTGAGCAGCTCGGCGCCCTTCACCGACAGCACGTTCGCCTTGCCGGTCCCGGCGATCGCCTTCACCAGGTACGTCTTGCCGCAGCCGGGCGGGCCGTAGAGCAGCACGCCACGCGGCGGTGAGACGCCGAGCCGGGCGAACGTGTCCGGATAGGTGAGCGGCCACAGCACCGACTCGGTGAGCGTCTGCTTCACGTCGGCCATGTCGCCGACGTCGTCCAGGGTCACCTCGGCGACCTCGAGCGTGGACTCCGCCATCGAGGTGGGCCGGACCACGTCGAGCGCCGCCTCGAAGTCGGCCATCGTGACGGTCGGCGCCTCCGGCCCGGTCCCGTTGCCGACGTGGCGCAGCGCCGCGCGGACCCCTGCCTCGCGGGCCAGCGCGCCGAGGTCGGCGGCGACAAAGCCGGGGGTACGGCCGGCCACCTCGTCCAGCCGCACGTCCTCGGCCAGCGGCATCCCGCGGGTCAGCACGTCCAGCTGCTCGCGGCGCATCGCGGCATCCGGCAGCGGGACCGTGAGCTGGACGGCGAGCAGGTCGGGCGCGCGCAGAGCCGGATCCACCGACTCGGGCTTGCTCGTCGTGCAGACCACCGCCGCGCCACCCGCGACCGTCTCGGCGAGCACCTGGCGGAAGACGGTGGAGATCGGGCCCGGCTCCTCGCGGGGCGCGAGCGCCTCCACGTCGGAGATGAGGAGCACGGCGGGCTTGCCGCCCCGCACCTCCTGGCTCAGCTCCCGCAGCCGGGCCGCCGCCGCATTGTTGGTGAGCGCGGCCAGCTCCGGCGCCCACACCGGCCGCACCGTCGCGCCGACCGCGGTGCCCACGGCGCGGACCAGCGCCGATTTGCCGGAACCGGACGGGCCGGAGATCAGCACGCCGAGGGTCACCTTGGTGCCCAGCCGGGCCAGCACCTCGCCGTGGTGGAAGCCCAGGTCGAGCAGCTCCTCCAGCTCCTTGGCCTGGGCCCGCAGACCCGGCAGGTCGTCGAGGCTGGGTGGCGGCACGTCCGGGTCGGTCGACGCGGGCTCGCCACGGACCGGAGCCGGGGCCGCCGGAGCCGGGCCGCTCGTGACCTGGCCGTCCTGCCACGCGACCACGGTGTCCATGGTGACGAGAGCGGCATCCGGGCCGTCCAGCGAGGTCACTGTCAGCAGGGTGCTGGTCCACGCGTACCCCACCCGGTTGGCGAGGCTGCGCCGCGCCGCCTCGACCAGGCCCCGGTCGCCGGCGCCCGGCAGCACGTCCTGCGGCAGCAGCGACACGTCGTCGCCGGTGCTGACCACCTTGCCGAGCAGGGCGAGCCGCAGCATCTCGGGGGAGACCACCGCGACGATCTCCGCCGGGCCGGTGAGCGTGACCCGTCGCGCCGCGACGACCGGAACCGGGGTGACAGTGACCTGGCCGCCGTCGCGGACACCGAGGTTGCCCAGGATCAGGTCGTCGGCGTAGAGCAGCGCACGGCTCGCCGTCGCCTCGGCGCGGGCCACGATGCCGGCCGTGGTGCGGGCGCCGGTCAGCCGTACCGGATCGCCGGGCCGCAGCGCGAGGGCTGCCATCACCTCCGGGTGAAGGCGGACGATGCCCCGCCGTGCGTCCAGGGCCGCCGGCCGCAATGTCACGGTCAGCGTGAGATCATCAGCCACCGCGGATGCCTCCGAATTGATCGTTTGGGGCTCTTGGACGTCCACGCTATCCGCCGCAGGCTCGGGAAGCCGTTGTCGAGGCTTGTACTGATCATCGAGGTGACCGAGCCCGGGTCGCCGCGGGCGTCGAGGAACGCCACCGGACCGCCTCGGGATATTGACCGGTTCACAGGTGCCGCACAGTCGGATCGGACTACCGTGTGCGCCATGTCTGCCCTGACCGCCGGGTTGCGCAAGCTGCCCCGGCTCACCCGGCGCCGGGCGATCATCGCCGGGGTCGTGGTCGTGCTGCTCGCCGCCGCGACCATCTGGCAGGTCCGCTCGGACACCGACGCCTGGACCGCCGAGGATCTGCGCCTGACCGTGCGCTCCGGACCGGCCGGGAACGAGCCGGTCGACCTGGACGCCCGCTTCTACCTGCCGCGGGACCGTTCCGGGAAGGTGCCGGCCGTGCTGCTCGCGCACGGCTTCGGCGGCACCAAGGAGTCGGTGAGCTCGGACGCCGAGAGCCTCGCCGACCGTGGCTACGCGGTGCTCACCTACACCGCCCGGGGCTTCGGCCGCAGCGGCGGCGAGATCCACCTGGACCACCCGGACTACGAGGTCAGGGACGCCCAGGGGCTGCTCGACTGGCTGGCGCAGCGCCCCGAGGTGCGCACCGACGCCGCCGGTGACCCGCGGGTCGGCGTGGTCGGCGGCTCCTACGGCGGCGCGCTCGCGCTGATGCTCGCCGGCCAGGACCAGCGGGTCGACGCGATCGTCCCGTCGATCACCTGGAACGACCTGAGCACGTCGTTCCTGCCGCAGTCCGCCGACACCGGCGGGGTCGGCGTCTTCAAGAAGTCCTGGGCCGGGCTGTTCTTCGGGAACGGGTCGGCGTCGCTGGTCCCCCAAGATCAGACCGCACCGGCCGGCGACCCGGCCGGCGACCCCGTCGGCGACCCCGCCTGCGGCCGGTTCTCGGCCGACGTCTGCGCCGCGTACCTGCAGATGGCGACCACCGGCACCCCCGACGCCACCACCGTCGAGCTGCTGCGGAAATCCAGCCCGGCAGCCGTCCTCGACAAGATCAAGGCGCCGACGCTGCTGATCCAGGGCGCTGTCGACACGCTCTTCCCGCTCTCCGAGGCCGACGCGAACGCGCGCGGGATCGCCGCGACCGGCACCCCGGTCCGCGTCGCCTGGTTCACCGGCGGGCACGACGGCGGCGCCGGGCCGGCCTCCGACTCGGACCGGGTCAAGTACCTCACCGTGCAGTGGCTCGACCACTACCTGAACGGCGAGGGCGAGGCGCCCGGCGACGACTTCACCTGGTCGCGGGTGGCCGGCTTCAGCGCCCTCGATCGGGGCCTGGTGACTAACGGGTACTCCGCGAAGGCGTACCCGTCAATGGGCGGAACCGGACGCACCCAGATCTCGCTCACCGGATCGGCGCAGCCGATCGCCAACCCGCCGAACGGCAATCCCGGCGCGCTGAGCTCGCTGCCCGGCCTCGGCGGGCGGCTCACGTCGGTGCTCAGCGGCGGCGTCGCGATGGACGTTCCCGGTCAGTTTGCCTCGTTCACCTCCGAGCCGCTGGACGCCGCGATCGAGGTCGGCGGATCGCCGCAGGTGCGGCTGCGCGCCGCCTCGCCCACCGGTGCGGCCACGCTGTTCGTGAAGCTCTACGACGTCGACCAGAGCGGCGCGGCCACGCTCAGCGCCGGCCTCGTCGCACCGGTCCGGCTCACCGGCCTGCCCGCGACCATCGACGACGCGCAGCCGGTCACCGTCACGATGCCGGCGATCGTGCGCCGGATCGAGGCCGGGCACACGCTGCGGGTCGCGGTCGCCACCTCCGACCAGGCGTTCCTCACGCCGGCGCAACCGGCCACCTACACGGTCGCGGTGGAGCCTGCGCTCACCCTGCCGACGCTGACCGGCACGCCGATCGCCAACCCGGCGACCCTCTGGTGGTACGTCCTCGCCGGTGTCGTCGCCGTCGTCCTGATCGGGCTCGTCGTCGTCCTGCTGGTCCTCCGCGGCCGGCACCGGCGCCGGGAGATCACCGTCGAGGCGCGCTACGCGGACACCCCGCTGGTGGTGAACGGCCTGCGCAAGGCGTACGGCGACGGTTTCGTGGCGGTCCAGGAGATCGGCTTCACGGTCGAGCGCGGTCAGGTCGTCGGCCTGCTCGGACCGAACGGCGCCGGCAAGACCACCACGCTGCGGGTCCTGATGGGCCTGACCACACCGACCGCCGGCGAGATCTTCGTCTTCGGGCACCGGCTGGTGCCCGGCGCGCCGATCCTGTCCCGGGTCGGCGCGCTGGTCGAGGGCCCCGGCTTCCTGCCACACCTCACCGGCTATCAGAACCTCCGGGCGTACTGGCAGGCCACCGGCCGCCCCTGGGCGGACGCCCGCTTCGACGAGGCGCTGGAGATCGCCGGCCTGGGCGCGTCGGTGCATCGCCGCACCAAGAACTACAGCCACGGCATGCGCCAGCGGCTCGCCATCGCACAGGCCATGCTCGGCATGCCCGAGCTGCTCGTGCTCGACGAGCCGACGGACGGCCTCGACCCGCCGCAGATCGCCGAGATGCGCCGCGTCCTGCAGCGGTACGCCACCGACGGCCGGGCCGTGCTGGTCTCCAGCCACCTGCTCGCCGAGGTGGAACAGACCTGCACACACGCGGTCGTGGTCAACAAGGGCCGGATCGTGGCGTCCGGCCAGGTCGAGGACATCGTCGGGGACTCGCCGTCGGTGCAGCTCGACGTCTCCGACGTGCCCGGCGCCACCCGGGTCCTTTCCCGCCTCGGCGTGCGTTCGGTGCAGCCGGAGGGACCGTCCGGCCTGATCGTCGACATGAACGGGACTGCCCGCTCCGAGCTGGTCGCGTCCCTGGTCGAAGCCGGCATCGGCGTGGACCGCCTGGTGCCCCGGCGCCGGCTCGAGGACGCGTTCCTGGCCCTGGTGGGCGACAACTCGCGGGGAAGTGGGGACCGATGAGCTCGGGTCTTTCGAACAGCGCCGCCGACCTTTCGAACAGCGCCGCTGCCGCTGTTTCGAACAGCGCCGCTGCCGCCACCGGATACCGGGCGTCACGCACCCTGCCGATCTGGGCCGAGATGCGCCGCCAGGCCTCCCGGCGCCGTACCCAGCTCGCCCTCGGCTTCATGGTGCTGCTGCCGCTGATCATGCTGATCGCGTTCGAGGTCGGCGACCCCGGCCCCGAGGAGGACGGCGACGGCAGCGGCGCGTTCAGCAGCATCGCCGACCTGGCCACCTCCGGCGGGCTCAACTTCGCCCTCTTCGCCCTCGCCGTCTCCGCAGGATTCCTGCTGGTCGTGGTCGTAGCGTTGTTCTTCGGCGACACGGTGGCGTCCGAGGCCAGCTGGGGCAGCCTGCGCTACCTGCTGGCGATCCCGGTCCCGCGCGGCCGGCTGCTCGGCGTGAAACTGATCGTCGCCGGCGTGTACTCCCTGCTGGCACTGCTCACCCTCACCGGCACGGCCCTGCTGATCGGCACGCTGCGCTACGGCTGGGGGCCGCTCGGCAGCACCATCGCGGCCGAACTCCCGGCTTCCGAAGGCCTGCTGCGGTTGCTGGCCGTCGTGGCGTACCTGGCAGTGGTGATGCTCGTGGTGGCCGGCCTGGCGTTCCTGCTGTCGGTGCTGACCGACGCGGCCCTGGGCGCGGTCGGCGGCGCCGTGATGCTCTGGATCCTCTCCAGCATCCTCGACCAGATCACCGCGCTCGGCGCGCTGCGCAACCTCCTGCCGACCCACTACGCCGACGCCTGGCGCGGGCTGCTCTCCAGCCCGGTGCAGACCGAGGATCTGGCGCAGGGGGCGATCTCGGCGGTCGTGTACGCGACGCTTTTCTGGGGGCTGGCGTTCTACCGCTTCACCCGCAAGGACGTAACTTCTTAAAAAGCGGGGGTCGCAGCGGGGTGGTGGGTGCGGACCGCCGCTCCCGCCGAGGCGCGCGGGCCGGCGTGCCGGCCGCTGGCGCGTCCGGAACGCACGCCTGCCCCGCGCGGCGTGCGTGAGCGGTTGCGCCCTTCTCCTCTCAGTCCCGCCCCCGGCCGACCCATCCACCCGTCCCCGCCGCGCCAGCAGATCGCCCGCCACCCGTTCGCGGGCCCGCCGCCGGTTCGTGCGCGTTCAAGTGGATCATTGCGATGAGCTGCGGGTTTGTCCGCGGCTTGGTCTTGAGCGGGGTAGCCGGCTCTTCGTGTCGGCCGACCGGGTCAAGGGCGCACGGCTCCTGCTCGAGGTGGGCTGCTGGCGGCGCCGGAGGGGTGGTCAGAGCACACATAACGTCGTTGTGGGCTCTCGCCTATGCCATGGCAGGGATGGGGTCATACGCACCGCATCGGTGTGCCCTCGTCGTTGCTGGTGCGGGCTTCGGTGTGCCCGCCTCTACCGGCCAGAGCCGCATCACGGCGGTCCACGGGCATAAAGGCGATGAGTCGGGCACGGGACGGCGGAGTGGTAGTGGGTGTGCGGTATTTCGTGGGGCCAATAGCGTCCGCCGGGTTCCGTGAAGCAGCTGGTTGCCCGGCGACGAGGACACTCAGCGTGGTCGGGGGAGGGCGCGGGGAAGCGGTAAAGGGCGGAGGGAAGTCGCTCACACCTCGGGAACTCGTGGTGGAGATCTCGGTCTCTCGTCGTAAGCTTCGGGAAACAACTGAATACCTCATCCAGAGGGGCAGAGGGAACGGCCCGATGAAGCCCCGGCAACCACCGCGCGTGTCTCGATGACGAGGCCCACCAGCTCGGCAGGTGCTAATTCCGTCCCCGTTCCGGCAGGTCGCCGCGGGGAAAGATGAGAGGAAGGCCTCGATGACGTCTGCCGTCAGCGCACCCACCGCTACCACCTCCACCACCTCCCCGGCTCGCGGCCTGGTGTGCCGCGCCTGCTCCGCGGAGTACCCGCTCGCCGCACAGCACGCCTGTTACGAGTGTTTCGGCCCGCTCGAGGTCGCCTACGACGAGGCGGCTCTCGCGCGGGTGACCCGGGCCGAGATCGAGGCGGGCCCGCAGAACATCTGGCGCTACGCGGCGCTGCTCCCGGCCGGGCAGGACCCGGCCACCCGGGTGACTCTCGACCCCGGCCTGACCCCGCTGGTCTCCGCGCCGGCGCTGGCCGCCGCGATCGGCCTGACCGCGCCGCTGTGGGTGAAGGACGACTCGCAGAACCCGACGCACTCCTTCAAGGACCGGGTCGTCTCGGTGGCCCTGACCGCGGCCAAGGAGCTGGGCTTCAACCGGTTCTCCTGCGCCTCGACCGGTAACCTGGCGAACTCGGTGGCGGCGCACGCGGCCCGTGCCGGTGTGCCGAGCATCGTGTTCATCCCGTCCGACCTGGAGCAAGGCAAGATCGTGACGACCGCTGTCTACGGCGGTGAGCTGGTCGCGATCGAGGGCTCGTACGACGACGTCAACCGGCTCTGCAGCGAGCTGGTGGAGACCGACGAGTTCGAGGACACCGCGTTCGTGAACGTGAACGTGCGCCCGTTCTACGCCGAGGGTTCCAAGACCCTGGGGTACGAGGTGGCGGAACAGCTGGGCTGGCGTATCCCGGCGCAGGTGGTCATCCCGATGGCGTCCGGTGAGCTGCTCACCAAGATTGACAAGGCGTTCAGCGAGCTTGTCGAGATCGGACTGGTGGAGGCGCCGGAGGGCGGCTGGACGGTGTTCGGCGCGCAGTCGGCCGGCTGCAACCCGATCGCGACCGCGCTGCACAACGACACCGACGTGATCACGCCGGTGAAGCCGACCGGTATCGCGAAGTCGCTGAACATCGGCGACCCGGCCGCCGGGCCGTACGCGATCGAGGCCGTGAAGCGCACCGGCGGCTGGATGGACTACGCCGACGACGAGGAGATCCGCGCCGGCATCCGGCTGCTCGCCGAGACCACTGGCATCTTCGCCGAGACGGCCGGTGGCACCACTGTGGCCGTACTGAAGAAGTTGGTGGAGAGCGGGAAGCTCGATCCGGCCAAGGAGACGGTCGTCTACAACACCGGCGAGGGCCTGAAGACTCTGGACGCGATCGCCGGCCAGGTTGGACCGACTCACACGATCAAGCCGTCGCTCAAGGGAGCCCGCGAGGCCGGCCTGCTCGGATGACGCTGAGTAACCGCATCTCTGCCGGTTGTTGAAAATCCCTCCTCGGAGGACTTGCGATCCGATCTCCGGATGGGCAGGATGCTCTACGCGGGAGGACGCGACGCCGTAAGCGGCCCCTCACCTGGACATTGGCGACAATCTCCGAGGGACCCAACGATCCAGCGCTGACCCACATGGCTTCGTGCCGGAGGCGCTGTGCGTCCGTCCTCCCGACCAAACTCACTCCTGGCGGAGGACCCGCCGGATCCACTGTCGCAGCGGCTCGAATTCGGGGTAGTTCCCGTCGGCGAGCCCGGCCCTCTTCTCGAAGTAATTGCGCGCCCCGAACGACTTGGTCAGCGTGATCGACCACGCGCAGGCGACCCAGTACGCCGGCCAGAAGAGCGGGCCGAGCACGGCGTACTGACTGGCGTGTCTGCTCTCGTGGGCCAGCAGGCGCGCGCGCCGGGAGTCCAGCAACCACTCCGCGGATCTCTTCGTGATGATCACTGAGCCGATGGTGAAGCAGGAGGCCGGCGGTTTCCGGAACCGGTAGCCCTCGGCGATCAGGATGCCGTCCGGGCCCCGCTTGATCGTGGTGCCGGTGAGTTTCGCGATCAGCAGGCCCGCCGCGGTGGTGCCGTTCACGGCGGTCAGCACGGTGCGGGTCCGCGGCTTCATCAGATCCGCCGGCGCATCTGCAGCTCGGTGAGCACCGGAACGGTGGGATGCGGCAGGCGCACACCGGTGTCGGCAAAACCCAATTTCTGGTACGCCCGGACGGCCCGCTCGTTGCCGACCACGACCTCCAGCATCAGTTCGTTCCGCCCGGACGCGAGCGACCAGTCCGCCACCGCGTCGACGAGCTGGGCGAGCACCTTGCCGCCCCGGTGGGCGGGCGTCACGTAGACCGCGAAGACGACGGTGCAGTGCGGCTCGTCGGGCAGCACGGTCCCGCCGGCGTGCCCGATGAACGGCTCGCCGGGCGGCTCGGCGATGAACTGGGCCGTCTCCGGCCCGGAGGAGGACTGCCGGATCCGGTGGCGGAAGCTCTCGTGCGGCCGGGCCGCGGCCTGGGCGAGCGTCTCCAGGAAGGCGAGCGGGCTGTCCGCGAGCATCTCCAGGCGCAGCGCTCGCATCCGTCCCGCGTCTTCTGGTGTGACCCGGCGTACGGTCCAGTTGTCCATGACGTCCTCCATACCCGCCGGTCCCCGCCCGGGCAACCCTGACCTGCGCTTTCAAGATCCTTATCGGAATACCGGGCCGGTCCGGAGGTTTCGCGAGAAGATGGTGTTTCTTGCACTCGGTACCGGGGAGTGCTAAACAAGTGATTGGCACTCGCGGCTTGTGAGTGCCAACAGGTCGGGACGGTGGGGTTCCGGTCGTTGCGCTGCCATCGGCGCTGCGACACGAAACCGGTCGTCGCGGGCTATCCGGCTCGGCCTGAGGACGTCACATCGCCAGGTGGTGACGTCCGCAGACTTCCTCAACGTGCGGAGAGCGGGGCCGACGAGGCCCGGCACCGCGGATGTCCGGGAGGACAACGCCGTATGGCCAAGATCATCGCATTCGACGAGGAGGCTCGTCGGGGCCTCGAGCGGGGCATGAACCAGCTCGCTGACGCGGTCAAGGTGACGCTCGGCCCCAAGGGTCGCAACGTCGTTCTCGAGAAGAAGTGGGGCGCCCCCACGATCACCAACGATGGTGTATCCATCGCCAAGGAGATCGAGCTCGAGGACACCTTCGAGAAGATCGGCGCTGAGCTGGTCAAGGAGGTCGCGAAGAAGACGGACGACGTCGCCGGTGACGGCACGACGACCGCGACCGTCCTCGCCCAGGCGCTGGTCCGTGAAGGCCTCCGCAACGTGGCCGCGGGCGCGAACCCGATGGCCCTGAAGCGGGGCATCGAGGCTGCTGTCGCCAGCGTCTCCGAGGGCCTGCAGCAGCTCGCCAAGGACGTGGAGACCAAGGAGCAGATCGCCTCCACCGCGTCCATCTCCGCCGGTGACTCCACGGTCGGCGAGATCATCGCCGAGGCCATGGACAAGGTCGGCAAGGAAGGCGTCATCACCGTCGAGGAGAGCAACACCTTCGGCCTCGAGCTCGAGCTCACCGAGGGTATGCGCTTCGACAAGGGCTACATCTCGGCCTACTTCATGACCGACGCCGAGCGGATGGAGGCCGTCTTCGACGACCCCTACATCCTCATCGCGAACAGCAAGATCTCCGCGGTCAAGGACCTGCTGCCGATCCTCGAGAAGGTCATGCAGTCCGGCAAGCCGCTGGTCATCATCGCCGAGGACGTCGAGGGCGAGGCCCTGGCCACCCTGGTCGTCAACAAGGTCCGTGGCACCTTCAAGTCGGTCGCCGTCAAGGCCCCCGGCTTCGGTGACCGCCGCAAGGCCATGCTGGAGGACATCGCCATCCTGACCGGTGGCGCCGTCATCAGCGAAGAGGTCGGCCTCAAGCTCGACGCCGCTGACCTGTCCCTGCTGGGTCAGGCCCGCAAGGTCGTCATCACCAAGGACGAGACCACCGTCGTGGACGGCGCCGGCAACGGCGAGCAGATCCAGGGCCGGGTCAACCAGATCCGCGCCGAGATCGAGCGCTCGGACTCCGACTACGACCGTGAGAAGCTGCAGGAGCGCCTGGCCAAGCTGGCCGGCGGCGTTGCGGTCATCAAGGTCGGCGCGGCCACCGAGGTCGAGCTCAAGGAGCGCAAGCACCGCATCGAGGACGCCGTTCGCAACGCGAAGGCGGCCGTCGAGGAGGGCATCGTCCCCGGTGGTGGCGTCGCGCTCGTGCAGGCCGGCAAGACCGCGTTCGACAAGCTGGACCTGGTCGGCGACGAGGCCACTGGCGCCAACATCGTCAAGGTCGCGCTCGACGCCCCGCTGCGTCAGATCGCCGTGAACGCCGGCCTCGAGGGCGGCGTCGTGGTGGAGAAGGTCCGCAACCTCGCCGCGGGTCACGGCCTCAACGCCGCGACCGGTGAGTACGTGGACCTGCTGGCCGCGGGCATCATCGACCCGGCCAAGGTCACCCGTTCGGCGCTGCAGAACGCCGCGTCGATCGCCGCGCTGTTCCTCACCACCGAGGCCGTCGTGGCCGACAAGCCCGAGAAGAACCCGGCTCCGGCCGGCGCCCCGGGCGGCGGTGACATGGACTTCTGAGTCCAGTCGTAGGAAAGGGCGGTCCGCTTCGGCGGGCCGCCCTTTTCGCTGCCCTCAGCCGGCGGGGACCGCAAGCCGGCGGGGACCGCAAGCCGGCAGGGACAGCGCGCCGGCGGGGGTCGGTCGTGCGCCGGCGGGGGTCGGTCGCTAGCCGGCGGGGGAACGGGGCTTCCGGGCCGGGGGCGTGCTGAGGATGTAGAGGCCGGTTCCGGTCAGGATCACCGCCGTGCCGATCCGGGCCAGCGACATCAGGTCGTGGCCGGTGACCGGCAGAGGGTCCGCGGCCGCGACGACCCGGACGGTGATGGTGCCGGTCGCGGTGCCGCCCCGGTCGTCGCCGATCGTGTAGGTGAAGCTGTCGGTGCCGCTCGCGAAGCCCGGCGCCGGGATGTAGACGATCTTGTCGGTGCTGCTCCGGGCGGCCGCGAGACCGGACGGGGACCCGCTCGATGCGGTGGCGGTGCCGTGTGCGGGCCGGCCGACGTCGATCAGCGAGATCGGGTCGCCGTCGGGGTCGGTGTCGTTGCGCAGCGGCCAGATGGTGACCTGCTCGCCGGCCGTCACGGCCTGGATGTCCGGCCCGATGAGCGGGACCCGATTGGGGCCGTCATCCGGATCGGTCGGGCTCGGAGCCACGGTCGGCGAGACGCCGGGCGACCGGGACGAGCTGGGCGATCGCGAAGAGCCGGGTGGCGAAGAGCTGGGCGGCGAAGAATTGGGCGGCGAAGAGCTGGGCGCGGGATGAGGGCTGGGCGACGGGTTCGGTACGGAAGCCGCGGCCACCCTCACCTCGATCGTCGCCTCGGCCAGGTTCCCGTACTCGTCCACCACCGTGTAGGTGAACGTGTCGGTCCCGCTGAAGCCCGGGTTTGGCGTGTACGTCACGGTCCCGTCCGCGTTCAGCGCCACCGTGCCGTGTGCCGGCGTGCCGAGCCCGGTGACCGTGACCGGGCGCCCCTGACGATCGGTGCCGGGCAGCGTGATCCCGACCCTCTCGCCGGGCCCGGTGGCCGCCGACCTGTCCGGCACGGCGGGCGGCGCGCCCACCGTGATCGTGACGGTTCCGGTCACCCGGGTCCCGGCGTCGTCCTCCGCGCTGTAGCTGAACGTGTCGGTGCCGCTGAACCCGTCAGCCGGGACGTAGCGGACCGCGGCAGTGGTGAACGAGGCGACGCCGTGCGACGGCTGGGTCACCGCGACGACGGCGAGGGTTCCGGCCGGGTCGGCGTCGTTGGCGAGCACCGGCACGGTGGCCGCGGTCCGGTACCCGGTGGCCGTCCGGTCCGGGTTCGCGATCGGCTGCCCGTCGGTGACCGTCACGTCGACGGTGGCCGAGCCGAGCCCGCCCGCGCCGTCGCTGACCTGGTAGGTGAACGTGTCCTGGCCGGTCCAGTTCCCCGTCGGGGCGTACCGGATCTGTCCGCCGGAGAGGGAGGCGACGCCGTGGCCGGGCACGCTCGCCGAGCTGATCGACAGGGTCTGCGCGATGTTGGCGTCGGTGTCGTTGGCGAGCACGTCGATCAGGACGTTGCGGCCGGTGAGCACCGCCGAGGAGTCCGGACGGGCTATCGGCGGCGCGTTCTCGACCACCACGGAGATGCTTCCGGTCGCGGTGTTGCCGGTGACGTCGCGTACCTCGTACGGGAAGGTGTCGGTCCCGGCGAAAGCCGGATCCGGCGCGTAACCGACAGTGCCGTCCCCGTTGATCGCGGCAGTGCCGTGCCCGGGCGTGCCCACCGTGACCACCGTCAGCGCCTCGGATTCCGGATCGAGGTCGTTGGCGGTCGCCGGAATGTCGACGGGCGTCCCGGAAGGCGTGGTCACCGAGTCGGTGACCGGCGCAGGCGGCCCGTTGATCGTGATGGTCACCAGGCCGGTGTCGGTGCGTCCCAGATCGTCCGTGACGGCGTAGGTGAACGTGTCCTGGCCGGTGCTGCCGGGCGACGACCGATAGGTGAGCGTGCCGTCCTCGGCCAGCACGGCCGAGCCCTTGCCGGCGGGTCCGGCCGACGCGATGCTCAGCTCCTGCCCGGTGTTCGGGTCGGAGTCGTTGCCGAGGACGTCCAGTGTCGTGGTGACCTGCGGATGCGCCACGAAGGAGTCGTCGAGCGCCACCGGCGCGGCATTACGCACCGTGATCGAGATGACCGCCGAGGCGGCTAGCCGGTACGGGTCCCTGATCGCGTACCCGATCGTGTCGGTGCCGTAGAAGCCGGTCTCCGGTGTGTACGTGTACGTCCCGTCGCCGTTGTCTGTCATCGTGCCGTGCGCGGCGGCGGTCATCCCGGCCAGCGTGAGCGCGTCCCCGTTCGGGTCGCCGTCGTTGGCGAGCGGGTCGACGACCACCGCGGTGTTCGTGTCGGTGGCGACCGCGTCGGGCCGGGCGACCGGCGCGGAGTTGACCACGCCGATCGTCACGACGGCGGAGGACGACCCGAGGCCGTCACTCAACGTGTATCCGAAGGCGTCGGCGCCTCGGTGCCCGGTGCCCGGTGTGTAGGTGATCCGGTTGCCGGGACCGACGGTCGCCAGGCCGAACGCGGCCGGCGAGGTGACGCTGAGCGTCAGCGGGTCGCCGTTCGGGTCGCCGGTGTCGTTGGCCATCACGTCGATGGCGAGCGGCACGCCGGCCTGCACGGTGATCGCGTCGTCGACAGCCCGCGGCAGCCCGTTCGCCACATCGATGGTGACCCGTCCGGTGTCGGTGTCGCCGTGGCCGTCGTCGATCGTGTAGTCGAAGTGATCGATGCCGGAGAAGCCGGCGTCCGGGGTGTACCGGACGATGCCGCCGGACCCCATCACGGCCGTGCCGTCGGCCGGGTTGGTCACGCCGATCACCCGGAGCGTGTCCGGCGGCAGGTTGCGGTCGGTGGCGCCGGCGAGCACGTCGACGTCCAGATGCGTGCCGTACGGGGTGTTCACCGCGTGGTCGGCGGCGTGCGGTGGATCGTTCAGCACCGTCACGGTGACCATCGCGGTGGAGATGAGCCCGCCGACGTCCCGCATCCGGTAGGAGAAGTCGACGGTTCCGGAGTACCCGGCCGGCGGCTGGTAGAGGACCTGGGAGCCGGACTGGACGCCGGGCGCGTCCACCGAGACGAGGATCTTGGAGTCACCCACGTTGGGGTCGGTGTCGTTGTCCAGCACGGGGATCAGCACGTCGGTCTCGAACGGCGTGGTCTTCGCGTCGTCGGCGGCGGTCGGCGCCGCGTTCTCCACGTCCACGTAGACGTCGCCGGTGTCCTGCCCGCCGTTGCTGTCCTCGACCGTGTAGGTGAAGTGCGCCCGGCCGCTGAACGAGATGTCCGGTGCGTAGGTGAGCACGTTGCCGAGCTGGGTGACGGTGCCCTCGCCGGACTGCGGCTGGGTGAACGCGGCCAGGTACAGGGTGTCGCCGAAAGCGCTGTTCGGGTCGGTGTCGTTGGCCAGCACGGAGATCGGCACCGGGCTGGCCGGCGGGGCGTTGCGCTCGTCGTCGAAGGCCTGTGGCGGGGCGTTCGCCGTGGTCACCGTGACCGTGGCGGTGCCGGTGCCGCCGTTGCGGTCGTTCAGCTCGTACGTGAACACGTCGGCGCCGGTCCAGCCGTACACCGGGGTGTAGTTGATCGTGCCGTTCGACGCGACGGCCGCGGTGCCGTGCGCCGGTGCGGCGGTGATCGACACCAGCAGGGTGGAGACCGTGTCGTCGGGGTCGGTGTCGTTGGCGCGTACGTCGATCGAGACCGCTCGGCCGTTCGAGGTGCCCGCGGTGTCGGCCGTCGCGACCGGCGGCGAGTTGACCGCGAGCGACGCGGTGCCGGTGTTGTTGCCGCTCACGGTGTCCCGTCCGGCGCCGGCGGCGGTCACGGTGGCGACCGCGTCCGCCGCGGTGGAGGAGCCGGCCGTCGCCGGGATGCTGACGCTGGCCTGGTGCCCGGCGATCACCGGACCGAGCTGGCAGGTGACCACCGGGCCGGCTGCCGCGCACCCGGCGGGCAGGGTGCCGGCGGTCAGCCCGGTGGGGAGGGTGAGCTGGGCCCGGGCGGCCGGCTCCGGGTGCGGGCCGACGTTCGTCACGGTCGCGGTGTAGGTCACCGCGGCGGGTGTCGAGGCACGCTGCACGTACGCGGGGACGACGGCCAGCGCGCCGGCCAGGTCGCTCTCCGGCTGGAGCACCGGGGTGGCCGACGTGCCGCCCGCCGCGGCCACCGCCACGCTGGTGGTGCGGCCGGTGTAGCTGACGTTGACCAGGTTGCTGATCGCGTACCCGGCCGGGGTGTTCAGGTTGACCTTGACCCGGAACGTCACATACGTGCTGCCCTGGTACGGGATGCTGCCCAGCTGGAACACGGCCGTGCCGGCACTGACCCGGGCGCCGTCGGTGTCGGCCGCGTCGGTCACCGCCGCGCCCCCGACCCTCGACGAGGACGGGACGTATGTGGTGTAGACCGGCATGGCGTCGGCGAGCGTGACCCCGTCGGCGATGTCGTTGCCGTCGTTGCGGGCCTCGATCCGGTATTCGATCTCGTCGCCGGGCACCAGCGTGCCGCCGTTCAGGTCGGTCGCCGTCTTGGCGGTGACGATCTTGGGGGCGTACAGGTCGATGGCGATCGTGATGACGCCCGGGTAGTACGTCTCCTGGGAGGTGCTGATCCGCAAGGTGGCGCTGGTCGCGGCGTTGGGCAGGATCCCGGACGCGTTGAACTGGTCCATGTCGACGCCGAACAGGTTCCGATAGCCCGGGTTGCGGCCGCCGAGGATCGCACCGCCCTCGCTGGCCGTGCTGTTGAAGACGTTGTTCGCCGGGTTCACCCCGTCACTCAGCGACTGCCCGTTCAGTTGCAGGCCGTCGCCGGTCTTGCCCAGATCACCCTCGTACGCGACAGCGCCCACCTCGGCCTGCACGGGACCGCTGTGCGGCGCCTCGAAGCCGGTCACCGGGATCGTCGTGCTGCCCGAGTCGATCAGGCCGAACCCGTCGTAGACGCGCAGGCTGCGCAGGTCCTCGGCCGGGTTCGAGTACGCGATCACCAGGGTCCAGCCGGCGTACTTGCCCTTGCCCCGGCCCGCCTGGATGTTGGCGACCGAGTACACGCCGTTGCCGGCGCCGGAGACCAGCGCGGTCACGTCGGCGAAACCCTGGTACACCGGTTCCGAGAGGGTGGTCTCGTAGAGGTCGGATGCGGTGATCGGGTTCCAGGTGGAGCCCGCCGGCGTACGGAACAGGACCTTGTTCCGGTCCGCGGGGCTGGGCGCCGCCGTGCCGAGCAGGACGCCGACGGAGGTGCCGGCGTACGGGTCGGCGCCCCAGTAGAGGCCGGCGAAGAGCACCGTGCTGCCGGCCGGCATGTCGACCGTGGCGGTGCTGTCGTTGAACGTCGCCGGGTCGCCGTCCGCGTCGGTGAAGACCATCGGATAGCCGTTGTTGTTGAGCTCCTCGTTGAGGGTCGACCCGGTGCCGTTGCGGGCCGCCGAGCAGGTCGGCGTGAGCAGGTGCACCGGACACGTCAGGTTCGCGTTTCCGCGCAGCATGATCGAGCCGTTCACGTTCACGTCGAACCGGGTGGTGAACGCCGTCGTAATGGCGGCCGCAACCCTGACCGGCAGCGTCGCCAGCATCACAGCCAGGACGAGAAACAGGATCCCGGCGCTCCGTCCGCGCACGCCCTCACGGTAGGTACGTGCGCCGCCAGGCGTACGGAAATGCCTTTTTTCGTCCGCATGGGGTACACCCGAGGGCGCTAACCTGGGACAGGTGCGTGATCCCTCGGTATCCCGGAACTCGGCCGGCCGTCTCTCTCCCATCCGGCGCACGGCCGACCTGCGCCGCCTGCGGAACGAACAGTTCGACGTCCTGGTGATCGGCGGCGGCGTGACAGGCGCCGGCGCCGCGGTGGACGCGGCCTCCCGGGGGCTCAAGGTCGCCCTGGTCGAGGCCCGCGACCTGGCGGCCGGCACGTCCAGCCGTTCCAGCAAGCTGATCCACGGCGGCCTGCGCTACCTGGAGCAGCTCGAGCTGCACCTGGTGCACGAGGCGCTGACCGAGCGCGGCCTGCTCGCCACCCGGCTCGCGCCGCACCTCGTGCGCCCGGTCCCGATCATGGTGCCGCTGCCGGCCGCCAATCTCGCTCAGCGCGCCTGGCAGCGGGGTTACTACGGTCTCGGCGTCGCGGCGTACGACGTGTTCGCCGGCGTCTTCGGCGCCGGCCGCGGCATGCCGCTGCACCGGCACCTGACCCGTGACGGCGCCCGGCACATCTTCCCCAGCCTGCGGGCCGACAAGATCAGTGGCGCGATCCGCTACTTCGACGGCCAGGTCGACGACGCGCGACTCGTGGTCAACCTGGCCCGGACCGCGGCGAGCCTCGGGGCGGCCGTGGTCACCAGCGCCCGGGTCACCGGCTTCGTGCGCGAGGCCCGCCAGGTCGTCGGCGTCCGGGTCCGTGACCTGGAAGCCCCGGGATCAGAGACCTTCGAGGTACGGGCGAAGACGGTGGTCGCCGCGACCGGTGTGTGGAGCGACGACATGTCGCAGATGCTCCGTGACGTCGGCCTGCGGCCCGGCCTGCGGGTTCGAGCGTCGAAGGGCGTGCACCTCGTGGTCCCCCGCTCGGCGATCACCGGCGAGGCCGGGCTGATCCTGCGGACCGCCACCAGCGTGCTCTTCGTCATCCCGTGGGGCGGTCACTGGATCATCGGCACCACGGACACCGACTGGCAGCTGGACCGATCCCACCCGGCGGCCTCGGCCCGCGACATCAGGTACCTGCTCGACCAGGTCAACACGGTGCTGGACCGGCCGCTCACCACCGACGACATCGAGGGTGTCTACGCCGGCCTGCGCCCGCTGCTCTCCGGCGAGGCCGACTCGACGTCGAAACTCTCCCGCGAGCACGCCGTGGTCGAGCCGATGCTCGGCCTGCTCCTGGTCGCCGGCGGCAAGTACACGACGTACCGGGTGATGGCCGCCGACGTGATCGACCGCGCGGTGCGCCGGCTGGGCGGCCCGGCACAGCCGTCCCGCACCGACCAGCTGCCGCTGCTCGGCGCGGACGGGTACGCGGCGGCCTGGCGCGACCGGCAGGACCTGGCCCGGCGGCACGGCGTCACCACCGGGGTGGTCGAGCATCTGCTGGAGAGGTACGGGACGCTCACCGTCCACCTGCTGGCGATGATGGCCGCCGACCCGCGGCTGGCCGTCCCGCTGGCCGGCGCACCCGAGTACCTCGCGGCCGAGGTGGCGTACGCGGCACTCGCCGAAGGCGCCCTGCACCTGGACGACGTGCTGACCCGGCGTACCCGGATCTCCTTCGAGACCGCGCACCGCGGCGCCGAGTCGGCCGAGCACACCGCCCAGATCATGGGTGACGCGCTGGGCTGGGACGCCACCGTGCGGCAGAAGGAGATCGAGCACTACCTGGCCCGGGTGACCGCCGAACGGCAGTCGCAGACGATGCCCGACGACGCGACCGCCGACGCCGCCCGGCTCGGGGTGCCGGACGTGCGCGGGCTGGCCGCCGACCGCCGGGTCGAGCTGCTTGAGATCGATCTTTGATCCTCGTCGACGAACCGCTCTGGCCAGGTCGCGGCTGCCTCTGGTCGCACCTGGTCAGCGACGTCTCGTTCGAGGAGCTGCACGTCTTCGCGGAGATGCTGGGCTCGCCCCGGCGGGCCTTCGACCGGGACCACTACGACATCCCGGAGCACCGGTTCCGCAGCGCGCTCTGGCTGGGCGCGAGGCTGCTGCCGTCCCGTGAGCTGGCGGCCCGGCTCCGGACGGCGGGGCTGCGCCGCCCGAAGCATGTGATGAGACCTAGGCCAGCTCTTCCAGCTCGGCCTTGAGGTTCGCCTGAGCGCGTTCCTCCCACGCGTCCCGGATCTCCGGGTGCCGATAGATCGAGGGCAGCTTCAGCAGCTCGGTCAGCACCCGGGTCCGCCCGGCCCGGAACGCGTCGTCCGGCACGTGCGCGTACTCCCGGCGGATCGCGCTGGTGTACCGCTCGTACCGCTCCGGGTCGGCGGCGAGGATCGACAGGTCGGCGTCGCAGAGCAGCTCGCCGTCCGGGTCGTCCTCCTCGGTGGCGTGCCCGGCGGTCAGCCCGACCAGCCGGGCCACCTCGGCCGCCACCTCGTCCGGCGCGCCCAGGCTCAGCAGCAGCCCTTCGGCGAACTCGGCGCTGTCCCGCTCGTTGGCGTCGCCGAGCGCCCGCGGGTCGTAGACGGCGTCGTGCAGCCAGGCCGCGAGGCGTACCCGGTCCGGGTTCGGCGCCAGGTGCTCGAACCGGTCCACCACGTCCAGGACGGCGGCGAGATGCGTCACGTCGTGGTAGTGGCGTTGCGGCTCGGCCCAGCGGCCGAGCAGGTAATTCGCGGCGGCGTCCAGGTCGGTGTCGCTCGTGGTGGCGCCGGCGCCCCGCGCCGCCGTCCGGAAACGATCGGGCAAAGATGTCACACCCGCATCCTGGCACGTAGGTTGAACTCATGATCGCCGCTCTGGCCCGCGGGCGGGCGGGCCTGATGCTCGCGCTGCAGTCGGGGCTCGCGGCAGGCCTCGCCTGGTTCGTCGCCCACGACCTCTTCGGCCGGCCGATGCCGTTCTTCGCCCCGATCGCCGCGGTGATCACGCTGGGCTCGTCGGTGGGGCAGCGGCTGCGGCGCACCTCCGAGCTGGTGATCGGTGTCGCGGTCGGCATCGGCCTCGGCGACGGGATCATCCTGCTGATCGGAACCGGACCGATCCAGATCGGCCTGATCGTTCTGCTCGCCGTGCTGCTCGCCACCGCGGTCGGCGGCGGGGCACCGCTGATCGTGCAGTCCGCCTCCTCAGCCGTGCTGGTCGCCACCCTCACCTCGACCAGCGGTCAGCCGTGGACGCGCTTCCTGGACGCTCTCGTGGGCGGCGGGATCGGTCTTGCGGTGATGAGCGTGCTGCTGCCGCTGAACCCGCTCACGGTGGTCTCCCGGGCCGCCGATCCGGCGCTGCGCGCCTTCACCGCGGGCCTGCACGACGTGGCGCGCGGGCTCACCGCCCGCGATCCCGAGGTGGTGCAGGGCGCGCTGGAACGCTTGCGCGCCGCGGAGGGGACCTTCGCGGCATTCCGTACGGCGATCGACGCCGCCCGGGAGAACGTGGCGTTCGCACCGGCCCGGTGGCGCTCGCGCGGCGCCCTGGCCCAATACGTGGAGGGCGCGGACCAGCTCACCTACGCGCTGCGGAACGTCCGCGTGATGGTCCGCCGGGCACAGATCGCGCTGAACGACCAGGAGCCGGTTCCGGACGTGCTGCCGGCCTCGATCCAGCACCTGGGCGACGCGGTGGACCTGCTCCGGCAGGAGTGGGACCGCGGGGTGGAGCCGCTGGCCACCCGGGAACGCGCGCTGCGGGCGGTGGCCGAGTCGGGCCGCGCCTACGCCGAGGGCGTCGGGTACTCCGGCGGCGTGGTGGTGGCGCAGGTCCGCACCGCGGTGGCTGACCTGCTGCGGGCCACCGGCATCGAGTACGCGGAGGCGACCCGGCTGGTCCGTGACGCGATCGGCTGGCGTGGCCGTCCGCACGGCGCCCGGAAGCGGCAGATCCGTCCGCGTCAGTCGTGAGCGCTCCTCGGGCACGCTCGTTGCGACATCGGTGACTACGCTGGCGGTCATGGCCGACGTCTCACCGCCGGAAAACGCGGCACCAACGGATGACACCGCGCCGCCGGTGATGCCTGCTGCGCCAGTGACCTCAGCGCCGCCGGTGATGCCCGCTGCCCGGGTGACCTCGGCGCCGCCGGTGATCGCTGTCTCCCCGGAGACCGATCAGATCCCGCAGCAGACCATCGTTGAGCCCCCGGAGACCAGGGATCCGGTCCCGCCGTACCCGGAGACGACCGCCGCGATGGCGAGCGCGCCGATCCCCGGCCGGCGGATCGGCTGGCGGCGCTGGCTGCCGGTCACCGCGGTGATCGTGCTGATCGCCTCGGCCGCGATCGGCATGCTGATCTTCCTCGGTTACTCGATCGGCGTCACCGGGCTGGCCATCGGCCTGACCGCGGCCATCCTGCCGGTGCCGCTGCTGGCCGGCGCGTTCGCCTGGCTCGACAGGTACGAGCCGGAGCCGGTGAAGTACCTGGTCTTCTGCTTCGCCTGGGGTGCCGCCGTGGCGACAGCTGTGGCGCTGGTGGTGAACACCGGCGCGGCCTGGCTCTTCGACCGGGTCGGCCTGCCCGATGCCCTGGTCGCGGTGCTGATCGCCCCGTTCATCGAGGAGACGATGAAAGCGATCGGCCCGCTGCTGCTCTTCTGGCGGCGTCGCAGCGAGTGGTCCGGCATCACCGACGGCATCGTCTACTGCGGTCTCTCCGCGCTCGGCTTCGCGATGGTGGAGAACGTGCTCTACCTGGGCGGGCACGGGTACGCGGCGGGCGCCGACGAGTACGGTCCGGCGACCGGCCTGCAGAACGTCTTCCTGATCTTCATCGTGCGGATCCTGTTCACCGGGTTCGCGCACCCGCTCTTCACCTCGATGACCGGCATCGGGCTGGGCATCGCGGCCCGGTCCGGCAACCGGACGGTCCGCTGGCTCGCCCCGATCGCCGGCCTGCTCGCCGCGATGATCCTGCACGGCCTCTTCAACCTGCTGCCGACGCTCTCCGCGGCCACCGGCGAAGCCCTGATCATGCTGTACGGCTACCTCGGCTTCATGGTGCCGTTCTTCTTCGCCGTCGTCGGGTTCGCGATCGCGCTGCGCAGCTGGGAGGGCCGGCTGGCCGAGCGGGTGCTGCCGCGGTACGTGGCGACCGGCTGGTTCGCGCCGCCCGAGGTGGCCTCGCTCGCCAGCCTCGGCCGGCGGCACTCCGCGCGGCAGTGGGCGAAACGTGTCGCCGGCCCGGCCGGGCACAAGGCGATGCGCAGCTTCCAGTTCGCGGCGACCCGGCTGGCGCTGCTGCGCGACGGCATGGAGCGCGGCCTCTCCCGCGAGCCGCGCGACCTGGACCGGGTGGTCACCGAGGAGCGGGAGCTGCTCGCCGCGATCACCGGGTACCGATCGGTCTTCGCGGGGCGTGACCCGCAGACCCCGTCGGCCTGGTGGGACGGGCACAGCTACCGGATCACGTTCCCGGACGGGGTGGTGCGGGCGATCGCTCCGCCGGCCGAACCGGTGATGCCGGTGCCGGTGCGCCTGGCCGCGCCGCCGGTCTACCAGCAGGGCTATCCGGGTCACCCGCAGCCGGGTTATCCGCAGCCGGGTTATCCGCAGCAGCAGGGCTATCCCCGGCCGGGTTACCCGCACCAGCCGGGCCATCCCCAGCAGCAGCAGAGCTACCCACAGCAGGGCTACCCGCAGCCTGGACATCAGCAGTCCGGTCAGCCACAGCCGGGCTTTCCCGCGTACCCGATGAATCCGCCGCCGTTCCCGCCCACGCCCGGAACCAACGCGCCCTGGCCGCAGCAGCAGCCTCATCCGCAGCAGCAACAGCCGCCGCAAGGCGGCTGGCCTCAGGGGTGACGCCTCAGAGGTAGAGGCCGGTCCCGTCCGACTCGACCCGGGTCGCCGCGACCGCGTGCACGTCACGCTCGCGCAGCAGCACGTACTCCTTGCCGTGCAGCTCCACCTCGGAACGGTCGTCCGGGTCGAAGAGCACCCGGTCGCCGACGACGATCGAGCGGACGCTCGGCCCGACGCCGACGGCGGTGGCCCAGGAGAGCCGCCGGCCGATCGTCGCGGTCGCGGGGATCACGATGCCCGCGCTGGAGCGGCGTTCGCCCTCGCCGTCGTCCTGACGGACGAGAACGCGGTCATGCAGCATCCGGATGGGCAATCCGGCGTCGGTACGGGTATCGGCACTCACAAACGCAGACGGTACGCCCGTGACGAACAGCTCTTCACCGCTGGGGAGGTATGGCCCGGGGAGCGATTCGGGCATCAGGGCACTACCGTGATGAGCGCGTGTCGCACAGTGGGCGAGGGGGTAGGCGGTTGAACCGCTTGCAGCGGGTCCGGGACAACTTGAAGAAGGCGTACGACTCCGGCCGGGAGCAGGTCCGGACCGCTCGTGAAGAGGGAGCGGTCCCGGAGCCGGACTTCGCGCCGCGCCTGCCGGAGCCGGAGATCGTGCACCACTCGACGAACAGCCGCGACGACGCCGACGTGCCGCAGCCATTGCGGGTCGCGGCGGCCTGGAGCTGGCGGCTGATCGTGGTCGGGGTGGTCTGCCTCGCGCTGCTCCGGCTGATCGGCATGGTCAGCATCGTGGTCGTCCCGCTCGCCATCGCGCTGCTGCTCAGCGCGCTGCTCGGCCCGGCCGTCGGATGGCTGCTGCGGCTGCGGGTGCCGAGCTCGCTCGCCACGTTCCTGGTGCTGGTCGGCGGGCTCGCGGCGGTGGCCGGCACCCTGACGCTGGTGGTGAACCAGTTCATCAACGGACTGCCCAACCTGACCGAGAACGCCAGCGCCGGTGTCCGGCAGATCCAGAACTGGGCGCGCACCGGTCCGCTGCATCTCTCCGACGCTCAGGTCGACTCGGCGATCGACTCGGCGCAGGAGTGGGTCAACTCGAACACCTCGCAGCTGACCTCGACCGGCATCTCGACCGCGGCCACCATCGCCGAGGTGGCGACCGGCCTGGTGCTGGTGCTGTTCGCGACGTTCTTCTTCCTGCGGGACGGCCGCAAGATCTTCCGGTTCATCGTCCGGCTCTTCCCGGTGAACGCCCGCTGGTCGGTGGCCGACGCCGGGGACGCCTCCTGGGCGACGCTCGGCGCCTACGTGCGGGCGACAGTGCTGGTGGCGTTCATCGACGCGCTCGGCATCGGCCTGGCGCTGCTGATCCTCGACGTCCCGTTCCCGTTCCCGCTGGCGGCGCTGGTGTTCCTCGGCGCGTTCATCCCGATCGTGGGCGCCAGCATCTCGGGCGCGGTGGCGGTGCTCGTCGCCCTCGTCGACCAGGGCTGGGTGGTGGCCCTGCTGACGCTCGGTGCGGTGATCCTGGTGCAGCAGCTCGAAGGCCACGTGCTCCAGCCGCTGATCATGGGTCGGGCGGTCGCCATCCACCCGCTCGCGGTGATCATCGGGATCGCCTGCGGCGTGGTGCTCGCCGGCATCATCGGCGCGCTCGTCGCGGTCCCGCTGATCGCGGTGTTCAACACCGGCGTGCGGCGGCTGTCGCGCCGCCGCCCGGAGGTGCCGCCGGACGCGGTGGTGGTCACTTCCGGGGGCTCTTCCGCCGGATAGCTCTAAGCCGGATAGCTCTTCCGTCGGGTAGCTCTTCCGCCGGGTAGCAAAAGGGGGCGGAAATCCGCCCCCTTTTCAACAGAGCGTGGACTAAGCGGTAGCCACGTTGATCGAGATCTCGTTGACGCCGACCGTGGCGTCAACGGCGAGCTCGCCGTTGCCGAACCGGCTCAGAGCCCGGACGGTCCAGGAGCCGGGAGCGGCGAAGAACCGGAAGACGCCCTCCGGGGAGGAGACGACCTCGGCGGTGAACTCGCCGGAGCCGTCCAGCAGGCGCACGTAGGCCCCGCCGACCGGGTCGCCCTCGGCGCTTGTCACGATGCCGGTGATCACGGTTTCCCGGGTCAGGTCCACGCTGCTGGGGAGGGGCGCGGACTGGTCCGGGGCGGCGCAACCGGCCGCGGCGGAGGCAGCTGTCACGTTGGCGGGTGAAGTCATGATCACGCCTTTCCGGGTTCGTCGCCGAGCGCGATCGGCACACCGATGAGCGAGCCGTACTCGGTCCACGAGCCGTCGTAGTTCTTCACGTTCTGCTGGCCGAGCAGCTCCTTCAGCACGAACCAGGTGTGCGAGGAGCGCTCGCCGATCCGGCAGTACGCGATGGTGTCCTTGCTGCCGTCGAGACCGGCCTCGCCGTAGATCTTGGCGAGCTCCTCGTCGGACTTGAAGGTGCCGTCCTCGTTGGCGGCCTTGCTCCACGGCACGCTGATCGCGGTCGGGATGTGACCGGCCCGCTGCGACTGCTCCTGCGGCAGGTGCGCCGGGGCGAGCAGACGGCCGGCGAACTCGTCGGGGCTGCGGACGTCGACCAGGTTCTTCACGCCGATGGCCTGGACGACCTCGTCACGGAACGCGCGGATCTCCAGGTCGGGGTCCTTGGCGTTGTAGACGGTCTTGGTGCGGGCCGGGACGTCCTTGGTGTACGGACGAGCGTCCAGCTCCCACTTCTTGCGGCCACCGTCGAGCAGCTTCACGTCGCCGTGGCCGTAGAGCTTGAAGTACCAGTACGCGTACGCCGCGAACCAGTTGTTGTTGCCGCCGTAGAGGATCACGGTGTCGTCGTTGGAGATGCCGCGCTCGGAGAGGAGTGCGGAGAACTGCTCCTTGTTGACGAAGTCGCGGCGGACCGGGTCCTGCAGGTCCTTCTTCCAGTCGATCTTGATGGCGCCCGGGATGTGGCCGCCGTCGTACGCGGTGGTGTCCTCGTCGACCTCGACGAAGACGATGCCGGGGGTTTCGAGGTTCTTCTCGGCCCAGTCGGCCGAAACGAGTGCGGTGTCGCGACTCATCGGTTCACTCCCTGATGGTGGGTGAGGAGAGAGTCAGCGCACGGAGAAATGCTGTCGCACTCCGCGCGGACCCAAGTTGAAGAGTGGGATCACGGGCTGCTGTGCGACGGCGCCACTGCCGGACAAAGAGATGCCCCGGGCTATCTAGAGAAGGTGCTCAGCACCGAGTGGCCCCGTCAGTTTGCGGGGCGACACAGGCACGCGGCCACGCGACACAGGTCGATCGCGCGCCTTTTCGTGAGCAACAGGCTCATGCGGTCGACCCTACCAGCGAGCCCACAGCGCGGAACAGCACCAACCAGCATCCGGGAACAGACGGTCACAGACCGCCTGCGGAGAGGTTCACATCCGCCGCGCCGGCGGTCACCCGCAGACCCTCAGGAAGGGCCTCGACCTCCCGGACGACCAGGTTCAACGGCAGTTCCGGGACCTTCAGCTCGTAGGCCAGCGCATCGATCATGCTCTGCAGGAACGGCAGCGCCGGCAGGTCCTTCGACGTCACCTCGGAGAAACGAACCCGGATCGAGCCGTTCTCGACGGTCAGGTTCGTGGTGCCGGACACCTCCAGCGGCTTCTGGCCGGGGATCTCCAGCTGCACGGTGGCGATCAGCTTGCCGTCCTGCTCGGCGAGCTGCACACCCTTCTGGTCGAGCAGGGCGGCGATCTCGTCGTAGCCGATCGTGCCGGCGCCGGTGACCGTCCCGGCGATCACGTCGCCGCCGTTGCGCAGGGTCTCCAGCGGCGCCCGCACGTCCTCGGCGCGGATGTCCAGCAGCGACATCCGCACCGTGCCGCCGGATCCGTCCGGCGCCGCGAAGTCCGGCAGCTCGATCCGGACCTGGTGGTAGTCGCCGCTGGCGACCTGGGTGAGGAACGGGAAACCGGCGATCGTCACGTCCGGCGTGCCGCTCGTCGAGTTCTGCGCCGCGACCTCACCGGCGATCCGGTCCGCCAGCATGCCCTCCGCATAGGACTTGCCGACCCGGTCCAGCACCAGCGCACCGCCGAGCAGCAGCAGCAACAGCACGACGACGACGGTGAGCAGTCTTCGCCTCACGATGCCTCCTGGTTTCCCGACGCCTGGTTTGCCCGACGCCTGGTTTGCCCGACGCCTGGTTTGCCCGACGCCTGGGAAACGTACATGCCCCCGGCGAGGGTTCGGCGAAACTGCTCTCGTCGGGACTGGTCTCGTCGGGACCGGTCTCGTCGGGACCGGTCTCGTCAGGAGAGATAGAGGTGCACCAGCGTGTAGGCCGCCACCGCGGTCAGCGCGAAACCGCCGAGCGGGCCCTGCATGTGCCTGGCCAGCCAGAACGTCGGCGCCTCCCCGGCCAGCCGGCGGCCCGCCTCACTGAAGTTCACCGCCAGGTCCACCAGGATCGCGGCCACCGCGGCGACCAGGCCCAGCACCGCGCCCTTCGCCGGGGTGAACGGCAGAACCAGATAGCTGCCCAGCACGGCGCAGGCGAGCGTGCCGACCATCGCGCCCAGCACGATGCCTGTCGCGCCGCGCGGCACCTGCGCCGCGATCCTCGGTTTCGGGAAGACCGCGTCGGTGAGCCGGGAGACCAGCAGCGCCAGCCCCGCGCCGGTGCAGCAGACCAGGATCGCC
Organism: Actinoplanes sp. NPDC023936; assembly: GCF_040639325.1. Taxonomy (NCBI): domain Bacteria; kingdom Bacillati; phylum Actinomycetota; class Actinomycetes; order Micromonosporales; family Micromonosporaceae; genus Actinoplanes; species Actinoplanes sp. NPDC023936. The sequence goes on from NZ_JBEZZR010000010.1 coordinate 79,010, forward strand.
TGCGATCCGATCGGCTGCCGGGTCAGGACGATCAGGATCGCGAACGCCACCGGACCGAACACGATCATCGCGGTGGTCCGGTAGGTGTCACTGATCCGCTGCCGGTCCTCCCTCTTGAACACCTGGCCGACGAGCGCCGCCACGACGCCCGCGGCGCCGGTGTAGAGCAGCGGCATCAGTTCCGGGGTCTCGCCGCTGACCGCCAGGTAGTCGGCGATCAGCGCGGTCACGGCGGCGACCGCCGCGGTGGGCACCGGCGCCGGCGGCTGCAACGCCATGGTCCAGGCCAGCAGGCCGAGCAGCTGCACACCGAAGAGCACTATCGCGTACGACACCCGGGCGTCCGGTCCCGACGTGACCGAGCCCAGCACGAGTGCTATTGCCAGCAGAGCGGCGAAGCCGGCGATCGCGACGGAGAGTTTCGGCCGGACCGGGACGACCTCGATCTCCTCGAACTCGTCGTCGTCCGATTCGCTCGATGGTGGGTCGCCCTCCTCCTCGGGGACGGCGCCGTAGAACCCGGGCTTGGGCCGGCCCGGGTTCATCCGTGCGACCTTCTGGGAGGTTTCGGCGTCCCAGGGATCGTCCTGCGGCATGGAGGGAAACACGTTGCGATCGTGCCAGACCCGTGACCGAGCTCCCAATTCGCTGCGCAGAGTCGGGTGAAAGGTGGGTTACGAATCGGCCGTTCAGTCACCTTAGTGGCGTTCTCCACATGACTCGGGAGCGCGACCACGATGCCGGGAGTGCTGCATCGGTTAAGGTAATCGCAACCCACCCGTCGGTGACGCCGGGCCCTGTCTCTCCGGTGGCGAAGCTCCCCAGCTGCGCGAACCGGGTCACCCGAGCGGCCTTTCAGTGCCGCGAGGACGGAGGTGAGTGTGGAGATCCTTCTGCTGGTGACGGCACGTGCCGGTGAGCCTTCCGCCGTGTTGCCCGCCCTGGACCTTCTGCCCCACTCAGTACGTACCGCCCCCCGTGACGTGCGCACCCTGGTGTCCGGGCCGAGCCCCGACGCCGTGATGGTGGACGCGCGTTCCGAGCTTTCCGAAGCCCGAGCGACCTGCCGCATGCTCCACGCCACCGGCATCGGTGTCCCGCTGATCGCGGTCGTCACCGAAGCCGGCCTGATCGCGCTCAACGCCGACTGGGGTGTCGACGACGTCATCCTGGCCACGGCGGGCCCGGCCGAGGTGGAAGCGCGCCTGCGCCTCGCCGTCGGCCGCATCACCAACGCGACCGCCGGCGCCGGCGGCTCGATCCGTGCCGGTGAGCTCAACATCGACCCGGACACCTACGCCGCGAAGCTCAAGGGCCGCCCGCTCGACCTCACCTACAAGGAGTTCGAGCTGCTCAAGTTCCTCGCCCAGCACCCGGGCCGGGTCTTCACCCGCGACCAGCTGCTCCGCGAGGTCTGGGGCTACGACTACTTCGGCGGCACCCGCACCGTCGACGTGCACGTCCGTCGCCTGCGCGCCAAGCTCGGCTCCGAGTACGAGTCGATGATCGGCACGGTCCGCCAGGTGGGCTACAAGTTCGTGGTCCCGCCGAACGGCCGCCAGCTGCCCGACAACGAGCACGTCTCGCTGCCGGTCTGAGACGGTTCCGATGACGTTGGTGCAGCCGGTTCGTGCTGCGGACCGGCTGTCCGCGTCCGAGATCGACGACGTCCTCGCCCTGGCCGCCGCGGCGGCCGAGGCGGACGGCGTCTACCCCCTATCCGAAGACGTCGTGCTGCGGGTCCGGGGCGACGCGCCGCATCCCGGCACGCACCTTCTCTCCTTCGCGGGTGACCGGCTGGCCGGTTACGCCTATCTCTCCGGCGGCTCCGGCGAGCTCGTGGTGCACCCGCGGTTCCGCCGTCACCGGCACGGCACCGCCCTGCTCGCCGCGGCCGGCACCGGCCCGTTGAGCTTCTGGGCGCACGGCGACGACCCCGGCGCGGCGATCTTCGCGTCCCGCAACGGGTTCGCCCGCGCCCGGGTGCTCTGGCAGATGCGGCGTCCGCTGCTCGAACCCCTTCCCACGGTGCCGTTGCCCGAGGGGGTGACCCTGCGGGCGTTCCGCCCCGGTCAGGACGAGCAGGCCTGGCTCGACATCAACGCGCGGGCGTTCGCCCACCACCCCGAGCAGGGGAAATGGACGATGGCCGACCTGCTGGCCCGCGAGGACGAGCCGTGGTTCGACAGTGAGGGCTTCCTGCTGGCGGTCTCCGGCGACGACCTCGTCGGCTTCCACTGGACCAAGATCCACCCGGCGTCCGGAAGTGACCCGGCGATCGGCGAGATCTACGTGCTCGGCGTCGACCCGGCCGGCCATCGCCGAGGGCTCGGGGCCGCGCTGAGCGTGGCCGGGTTGCGCCACCTCGCCGGCCGGGGCCTGACCATCTCCAACCTGTATGTGGACGAGTCCAACGAGGCGGCCGTGAAGCTGTACCGGCGCCTGGGCTACGACGTCTACAAGACCGACATCAGTTACCAGCGCCCGTAAGGGGTTCCCGGGGCGGTCGCGTCCCCGGCCGAGCCGTAGCTGAGGCAGGTCAAGAGCGTGCGTTCGCTGCGTGGGCTACGGCTCGGGGGCGTGAGCCGTAGTTGAGGCAGGTTAAGCGCGCTCCTTTGCTGCGTGGGCTACGGCTCGGGGTTGTGAGCCGTAGCTGGGGCAGGTTAAGCGCGCTCCTTTGCTGCGTGGGCTACGGCTCCGTCACCCCAGCCGTAGCTCGAGCAGGTTAAGCGCGCTCCTTTGCTGCGTGGGCTACGGCTCCGTCACCCCAGCCGTAGCTCGAGCAGGTTGCCTGTGGGGCAGCCGCACGCCCGGGGCGGCCGCACGCCCGGGGGAGCCGCACGCTCGGGGGAGCCGCACGCCCGGGGAGCCGTCGATTCGGGACTTCTTCGACTGGCGGGACTGGGCGCAGGGTGACCACGCACCGGTAGCCGTAGCCCGCCGGACGGCCGGATGTCGGCAATTGGCCGCGCGGACTCTCGGGGACGGATCATGCTGCGTTTGGGGGCGGCCATGCCCGTACCGGGAAGGCTTGCACGGTCTGTCAGCTGTGACGTGCGCCGCGTAATCGACGCTGCTCATTTGTCACGGCGCGGACAAGCGTATATCTCGCGAAGGTCACGGCCGCCCGGATATTTCCGACATTCCGGATGGCAAGGGCGTGGTTCACTTAACGGACAACTGGCGCTTCGGGGATGGCTACCTTCTGGGGCTTACCTGTTCACCCTCAGTTCATTTGCGGCCGGTTATCCGGTCACTTCGCGCTCCTAGCTTTCGGTGTGCAAGCCGGTGAGTGACTGGCTGCAGATAACCCGAAGGGACAACCGTGAAGCTCCAGCGGTCCGGTTTCGTGGCCGGCATTGCTTTGACTGCGACGATCGCACTCACCGGGTGCGGTTCGGACAACGAGGCGCCGGCGGCGAGCGGTGGCAACTCCGCCGCCCCCGGCAGCTGCGTCAGCGGCAGCCTGACGGCGCAGGGATCCACCGCCCAGAAGAACGCCATGGACGAGTGGATCAAGGCGTACCAGACCCAGTGCGCCGACTCCAAGGTCGACTACCAGGGCACCGGTTCCGGCGCGGGTATCGAGGCCTTCATCGCGGGCACCGCCGACTTCGCCGGTTCGGACTCGGCCCTCAAGGAGGACGAGCAGCCGCAGGCCAACGCCAAGTGCCCCGGCGGCAAGGCGCTCAACCTCCCGATGGTGATCGGCCCGATCGCCGTCGTCTACAACGTCGAGGGCGTCGACGGCCTCCAGCTGTCGGCCAGCACCCTGGCGAAGATCTTCTCCGGCACGGTCACCAAGTGGAACGACCCGGCCATCGCCGCCGAGAACTCCGGCGCGAAGCTGCCGGACGCCACCATCGAGTCGGTGCACCGCTCGGACGAGTCCGGCACCACTGACAACTTCACCAAGTACCTGAGCAAGACCGCCGAGGCCGACTGGAAGTTCAGCAACGCCAAGGCGTGGAAGGCCCCGGGCGGCACCGGCGCCTCGAAGTCGGACGGTGTGGCCGCCAAGGTCAAGAGCACCCCGAACACCATCTCCTACGTCGAGCTCTCGTTCGCCGAGAACAGCGACCTGCAGACGGCGAAGATCAAGAACGGCGCGGGCGAGTACACCGAGCTGACCGGCGAGAGCGCCGGTAAGACCTTCGAGAACGCGACCGTCAAGGGCACCGACGGCGACCTGGCTCTCGAGCTCGACTACGCCACCACCACCCCGGGCGCGTACCCGATCGTGCTGGTGACCTACGAGATCGCCTGCAGCAAGGGCTCCGCGAAGGCCAAGGAGATCCAGTCCTTCCTGAAGTACACCTCGAGCACCGCCGGTCAGACGGCGCTCGCGGAGCTGGGCTACGCCCCGCTGCCGGAGACCCTGCGGGCCAAGGTCGAGACCTCGGTCGCCGCGATCTCCTGACGATTCGTCAATCCCTCCGAGACGACAGCGAGCGCGCAGATGGGTGACAACCCCTCCCGCTCGGTGAACGCCACCGCCGGCGACCTGAGCGTGACCTCCCGTCACGCTCAGGGCGCCGGCTCCGGTGCGTCCCCGAGCAGCTATCAGGAGCCCCCGCTGGGTGGCGGTGGAGCCCTCCCCAAGAAGGCCCGGTTCTCGATCGAGACAGGCTTCCGTGGTCTGTCCACCGCAGCGGGCGCGATGGTGCTGGTCATCATCGTCGCCATCGCGGTCTTCCTGGTGTCGAAGGCGGTGCCCGCCCTTCAGGACAACACCGCCAACTTCCTCACCGAGCGGAAGTGGTTCCCGAACGACACGCAGCCGGTCTTCGGTATCGCCGCGCTGGCCTTCGGCACGGTGCTCAGCTCGATCATCGCGCTGATCATCGCGGTGCCGATCGCGCTGGCCATCGCGCTCTTCCTGTCGCACTACGCGCCCAAGCGGCTGGCCACGCCGCTGGGCTTCGTGATCGACCTGCTCGCGGCCGTGCCCAGTGTGGTCTTCGGCCTCTGGGGACGTGACGTCCTGCAGGAGCCGGTCCGGGACTTCTCGGTGTGGCTGAACCACTACTTCGGCTGGCTGCCGATCTTCGGCGGCGAGGGCCCGTTCGGCCAGTCGATCATGCTCGGTGGCGTGGTGCTGGCGATCATGGTGCTGCCGATCGTCACCTCCCTCTCCCGTGAGGTCTTCCAGCAGACCCCGGGGATGAACGAGGAAGCCGCGCTCGCGCTCGGCGCCACCCGCTGGGAGATGATCCGCACCGCGGTCCTGCCGTACGGCAAGCCCGGTGTGATCGCCGCGGTGATGCTCGGCCTCGGCCGCGCCCTCGGTGAGACCATCGCCCTGGCGCTGACCCTCGGCATCACGTTCAACATCTCGTTCAACCTGATCGAGAACGGCGGCAACTCGATCGCCGCCAACATCGCGAACACCTTCGGCGAGGCCAACGACACCGGTCGTGGCGCTCTGATCGCCTCCGGTCTGGTGCTCTTCGCGATCACACTGGTGGTCAACATGACGGCGCGAGCGATCATCTACCGCCGTCGCGAGTTCCGGGACAGTGCCGCATGAGCCTGCTTGATCGTGAAGTGCCCGGCGTCGTGATGACGCCGGACAACATCCGGACCAAGGAACTTCCGCTCGCCGTCAACCTCGGCGTCGCGGCCGGCGCGCTCGTGCTGGCCGCCGCCGTGGTGCTCGGCACCGGCATCGGCAACTGGGTGCTCGTCGCGGTCGTCGGCGTCGTCCTCTACCTGGTCGGCATCAACATCGTCGCCAGCCGGATCGAGGGCAGGCGCGCCGCCCGCGACCGGGCCATGAAGTCGCTGATCTACGTCGCGTGCATCCTGGCGATCCTGCCGCTGGCCTCGGTCGTGTGGACGCTGGTCTCCAAGGGCGCCGAGCGGCTCGACGGCGCCTTCTTCGGCAGTTCGATGAACAACATCAGCGCCCGGGACCCCAACGGTGGCGCGTACCACGCGATCATCGGCACCCTGGAGCAGGTCGGCATCGCCACCCTGATCGCCGTTCCGCTCGGCGTGCTCGGCGCGATCTACCTGGTGGAGTACGGCCGTGGCCGGTTCGCCAACACGGTCCGCTTCTTCGTCGACGTCATGACGGGTATCCCGTCGATCGTCGCCGGTCTGTTCATCCTCTCGTTCTGGGTTCTGATCGTCAGCCCGTGGTTCAACGACGGGCAGCCGCGCTACTCCGGTTTCGCCGCCGCGCTGGCGCTGACCGTGCTGATGCTGCCGACGATCGTCCGGTCGACCGAGGAGATGCTGCGGCTGGTGCCGGGTCCGCTGCGCGAGGGTTCGTACGCGCTCGGCGTCCCCCAGTGGAAGACGATCCTCAAGGTCGTCCTGCCGACCGCCCTGCCCGGCATCGTCACCGGTGTCATGCTGGCCATTGCCCGTGCCGCCGGTGAGACCGCTCCGGTCCTGCTGGTCGCGGGCGGCGCTGCTGCGATCAACTTCGACCCGTTCGGCGGGAACCAGTCGTCGCTCGCGCTCTTCGTGTACCAGCAGGCGGGCGACGCCTCCCGGTACGCGCCGGCCCGCGCCTGGACAGCCGCGCTCACCCTGGTGGCGCTGGTTCTGATCCTCACCATCGCCGCCAAGCTGCTCGCCCGTCGCAACAAGCTGTCCCGTTAAGAGGTGTCATCAATGGCCAAGCGCATCGAGGCGAGCAACGTCTCCTCCTACTACGGCTCCTTCAAGGCGATCGACAGCGTCTCGATGACCGTCGAGCCGAAGACCATCACCGCCCTGATCGGCCCGTCCGGTTGCGGCAAGTCGACGTTCCTGCGGTCCATCAACCGCATGCACGAGGTGCTGCCGAATGCCCGCATCGAGGGCCGGCTCACCATCGACGACCAGAACATCTACGACCCGGACGTCGACGTGACGGCCGTCCGTCGCATGATCGGCATGGTCTTCCAGCGGCCGAACCCGTTCCCGACCATGTCGATCTACGAGAACGCGGTCGCCGGCCTCAAGCTGAACGGCGTCAAGAAGAAGTCGATCCTGGACGAGGCCGCCGAGAAGTCGCTGCGTTCCGCGAACCTCTGGGACGAGGTCAAGGACCGCCTCGACCGTCCCGGCGCCGGCCTCTCCGGCGGTCAGCAGCAGCGTCTCTGCATCGCCCGCACGATCGCCGTCGAGCCGCAGGTCGTCCTCATGGACGAGCCCTGCTCCGCCCTCGACCCGATCTCCACGCTGGCGATCGAGGACCTGATGTTCAAGCTGAAGGACCGCTTCACGATCATCATCGTGACGCACAACATGCAGCAGGCCGCCCGCGTCAGCGACAAGACCGGCTTCTTCTCGATCGACAAGACCGGCGACCCCGGTCGCCTGATCGAGTACGACGACACCCAGAAGATCTTCAGCAACCCCTCGCAGAAGAAGACCGAGGACTACATCACCGGCCGCTTCGGCTGATCGTCAGGCCTCTCGAGAGCCGGTCCGGCACGTGTGCCGGGCCGGCTTTTCGCATGGGTACGCGCCGACACTCCCCAACCGCAGCCACGCGCTCCCCGCAGCCGCCGCCCCTGACGCCCGTTCCCCCGGCGCACCCCGCCGCCGGCCCCGGCGTCCCGCGCCGGCTTCCCCCGAGCCGCGGCGCTCCGCGCCGGCTTTCCCCGGCCCCGGCGTCCCGCGCCGGCTTTCCCCGGGCCTGGCGTCCCGCGCCGGCTTTCCCCGGGCCTGGCGTCCCGCGCCGGCTTCCCCGGCCCCGGCGTCCCGCGCCGGCTTCCCCGGCCGCGATCTAGGAGTGCGGGACGTGGAGGGTGGCCTGGCCGTCAGGGGAGATCGTGATCCGGGGCTGGACCGGGGTGGCGGCGTCGCGATGTGCGGACGCCGCGATCACGTCGGCGATCGTGGGGCAGGCGGCCAGATGGCGCAGCGTGTGCCGGGTGGGCGGAAGCATCGGCAGCTCGGCGGTGGCGGCCGGTTCCACCCAGGCGGTCCCGTCGGCCTCGCCGGAGACGTCGTGGGTGGTCTGCGACTCCGGTAGCAGCGCCACGAAGAACCAGGTGTCGAACCGCTTCGGCTCGAACTCCGGGGTGATCCAGCGGGCCCACGGCAGCAGCAGGTCGTCGCGCAGGCGCAGGCCACGGCGTTCCAGCAGCTCGGTCATGGTCAGCTCGCGGCGCTGCACCCGGGCGCGGTCACTCTCCCAGTCGACCCCGTCGGCGGCGGCCACCGTGCGGTCCGGTTCGCCGACCGGTCCGGCGAGCAGGACACCGGTCTCCTCGAAGAGCTCACGCGCGGCAGCGCCCACCACGGCGTGCGCCTGCTCCTCCGGCACGCCGAGACGATCGGCCCAGTCCGTGCGGATCGTGGACGGGCGGTCGGACGGGTCGACGACGCCGCCCGGGAAGGCGTAGACACCGCCGAACACCATCGTGGTGGCGCGCCTCAACACGTACACCTCGAAGGAAGCGGAACCGGAAGGCCGCAGAAGGACCACCGTCGCCGCCGGGCGGGCCGCCGCGGGCGGGCCGGTGAACTCGCGCGCGCGTTTCAGCATCGCCGGCGGCAGGATCATCGCATCGGGGGAAGAGTCCGTCACCGGTCGATCGTGCCACCGGAACCGGTTCGGGCGATACGGTATCGATCATGAACGGACAGAAGGTGCGCTGGGGCATTCTCGGCCCCGGCGGGATCGCCAGCACATTCGCCGCTGACCTGCCCCTGGTGGAGGGGGCCGAACTGGCCGCCGTCGGGTCGCGTTCCAAGACCACCGCGGAGGCGTTCGCGCAGCGGCACGGTTTCGCGCGGGCACACGGCTCGTACGCGGAACTGGCCGCCGACGACGGTGTGGACATCGTCTACATCGCGACACCGCACGCCTTCCACTTCGAGGCCGCGATGCTGTGCGTGGAGGCCGGCAAGGCGGTGCTGGTCGAGAAGCCGATCACGCTCGACGTGGCGACCGCGGCGCAGCTGATCCAGGCCGCCCGGACCCGTGGCGTCTTCCTGATGGAGGCCATGTGGATGCGCTGCAACCCGGCCATCCGCAAGATCGCCGAGCTGGTCGACGAGGGCGCGATCGGCTGGGTCAGCGCGGTGCACGCCGACTTCGGCCTGCAGGGACCGTTCGCGGCGTCGCACCGGCTGCGTGACCCGCAGCTGGGCGGCGGCGCGCTGCTGGACCTGGGTGTCTACCCGATCCACCTGACGCACATGCTGCTCGGCAGCCCGGCGTCCGCGCACGCCTGGGCGCATCTGACCCCGGAACGGGTGGACGAGAACACCGGCGTGCTGCTCGGCTACGAGGCCGGCGCGGTGGCAGCCTTGACCTGCAGCATCAACGGCGCCAGCCGGAACGCCGCGTCGATCACCGGCACCGACGGCCGGATCGACCTGCCGCCGGGCTTCTTCATGCCGCGCACGTTCACGCTGAACCGGCCGGACCGGGCGCCGGAGACGTTCGAGTTCGGCTTCGAGGGCAGCGGGTACCAGTTCGAGGCCGCGGAGGCGCAGCGGTGCTTCCTCGCCGGGGAGCTGGAGAGCCCGCTCGTCTCGCATGACACGACGCTCGAGGTGATGGCTCTGCTCGACACGCTGCGCGAGCAGATCGGCGTCTTCTACGGCTGACCGGGGGCGGCCGGGTGTTCGCCGGTCCGCGGCTGACCGGGGGCGGCCGGGTGTTCGCCGGTCCGTTCGCCGCGCGAATTGCCACACCCGCGACGCCGGGAGCCCCGCCCGGATGCGGCTGTCACGGTCGGTGGCTGCCCCGGCGGAGCGTTTGCGCTTTGCGTCATTCCGTGGGGCCTGGGGCGTCCGCAGGTTTCCGCGAAGCGCGAGCTTTACCTCGGAGGCCGGGACACGGGGTGACGGTCGCGCGCTGACCGGTGGGTGCTCGAGAGCGGGTGCCCGCGGGACCGCCGGGTGCTCGGGGGCGGGTGCGCGCGGGCCCGCGGAACGGCGGGTGCTCGCGCGCGGGGGTGGCGGGTGCTCGCGCGCGGGGACGGCGGGTGCTCGCGCGCGGGGACGGCGGGTGCTCGCGCGCGGGGGTGGCGGGTGCGCGCGGGCCGGGGGCCGCAGGGTGACTGGTGCTCGCGCGGGGCCGCGGGGCGGCGCGGGTCAGAAGAGCGGGCGGACGATCAGGTAGATGACGCAGGCGATCAGCGCGGCCGCCGGGAACGTCGTGACCCAGGCGATTATGATGTTGCCGGCCACGTTCCAGCGGACCGCGCTGAGCCGCTTCGTCGCGCCCACGCCCATGATCGCCGAGGTGATCGTGTGGGTGGTGGAGATCGGCGCGTGCAGGACCAGCGCGTTGAAGTAGAGCACCGAGCTGGCGACCGTCTCCGCCGCGAAACCCTCGGCCGGGCCCAGGTCGATGATCTTCCGGCCCAGGGTGCGGATGATCCGCCAGCCGCCCGAGTAGGTGCCGAGGGCCAGCATCGTGGCCGACGCCCAGTAGACCCACTGCGGGATGTGTGTCGCCGAGCTCTGGTACCCGCCGGTGTAGAGCGCCAGGACCACGATGCCCATCGTCTTGGCCGCGTCCTGGATGCCGTGCCCGACCGCCATCGCGGCGGCGGAGAACGTCTGCGCGAGCCGGAAGCCGCGGTTCAGTTTGCCCGGATGCCCGCGCCGGAAGGTCCACATGATCGCGACCATGAAGATGAAGCCGAGGATCAGGCCGACCACCGGCGAGACCACCATCGGGATCAGGACCTTGTTCACGATGTTGGCCCACTGGACCTCGCCGAACGACGCGAGCATGGTGGCACCGACCAGGCCGCCGAAGAGCGCGTGCGAGGAGCTCGACGGCAGACCGAAGTACCAGGTGATCAGGTTCCAGGTGATCGCGCCGAGCACGCCGGCGAAGACGACGCCCAGGCTGGACACGCCGACCGGCAGGGAGACCAGGTCCTCACCGACGGTCTTGGCGACCCCGGTGCCCAGGTGCGCACCGACGAAGTTGCCGACGGCGGCCATGAGCAGCGCGACCCGCGGGGTCAGGGCACGGGTGCTGACGCTGGTGGCGATCGCGTTCGCGGCGTCGTGGAAGCCGTTGGTGTAATCGAACACCATCGCGGCGAGGATCACCGCCACGACGGCGACGAGCTGGGGATCCAAGGCCTAGGACTCCTTGACCGCGATGGTCTCGACGGTGTTCGCCACGTGCTCGAACGCGTCGCAGGCGGCCTCCAGCTCGTCCACGACCTCTTTCATCTTGAGGACGGTCAGAGCGTCGTACTCACCGGAGAAGAGGCGCACGAGCAGCATCCGGTACGCCCGGTCGCCGTCGTTCTCCAGCCGGTTGATCTCGATCCAGTACTCCTCGAGGCCCTTCATCGAGCGCAGCCGGGGCATCGCCTCAGCGGTGATCTTCGCCTGCTGGTCGAGGACCGTCACCAGCTCGTGCATCTCACGGGGCAGCGACGGGAGGGCGGTCAGCCCGTACAGGTAGAGCAGGTTGCCGGCCGCCTCCAGGTGGTCCATCACGTCGTCGAGCTGCGAGCCCAGCGAGTAGATGTCCTCCCGGTCGAACGGGGTGATGAACGTCGAGTTGATCTTTTTGTAGAGCTCGTGCGTGATGGAGTCGCTGTCGTGCTCCACGTCGCTCAGCCGGTCCGAGACCGATTGCACGTCCACACCCGGCAGCGCGAGCTCGTTGAGCAGCTCGGTGCCTTTCACCAGGTTGTACGCCGCCTTGGTGAAGAGGTCGTAGAAGGCGCCCTCGACGGGACGGAAGGAAAACTTCACGGCGTGGACCTCTATCGACGGGTTTTTGTTGGATCTCCGTTTGGCATGCTATCGGTCCACGCTGGTTGTCCCGTTGTCAGCAGTCTTAAACGGGCTCGCGGCGGGCGTTGGGCCGGGGCGTGTGACGGCGAACCGTCCGGGTCGGAAGGTAGGGGAGCGGCGCGGCGGCGGCCGGATGGCGTCGCAGGTGCCGGGCGAGTCCACTCAGGTCGCTGTCGGCGATCACGTCGACCCCGGCGGCGCCGAGCTCGGTCCAGATCGCCGCACGGACCCGGCGCGGGCCGGTGGGCAGGCCGGAGATCCGTACCGTGCGCCCGTCGTCGTGGGCGGCGCGGACCAGCGCGTGCAACTGGTGCCGTTCCTCGGCGGTGATCGGCTCGCGCCCGTCCCAGCCGAAGCGGCGGTTCCACGACTCGCTGATCGACGGCGCGAGGCTCGGTGGCGCGAAGCTGGAGCCGATGTCGTCGAAGGTGGCGTCGGCGAAGGCGTACCTGTCGCGCTGGGCGGCGAGCAGCTCGCGCACGTCCACGATGCCGGTGACTGTCACGGTGACCACCCGGGGCGTCAGCACCCCGCCCCGGCAGCGGCTCAGCAGGCTGCCGTGGTCGCGCAACTGCTGGTCGAGCATCCGGTAGGCGCGGAACAGCGTCTCGGCGTCCCGGCTGGGCCCGCCGAACTCGACGACCAGCCGGAACGGCTCCCGCTGGTCGCGGTAGAGGCGTCCGCCGCCGGCCTGTGCCCGGGTGAAGAGCGGCGCGAGCACCAGCCGCCGCAGGGTACGGCCGGGTTGCGGCCGGCCCGGCCCGAGGAACAGCTCGCCGTGCGGTCCGGGCACCACTGGCACGGTCATCCCGGTCAGCCCTAGTCGCAGCACTCCGGGGAGCGGGTCGACGTCGGTCTGTGGCAGCAGCGCGTGCCCGGCGGGGAGGCTGGGACGTTTCCGGCGGAGCACCGCGACCGAGACCGCACCACCGGCGCCGGCGATCCCGGCGAGGCTGCCCGCGATAGTCGCCATGTCCTGCACGGGTCCACCATCCGATACGTACGATTTGGGTGCTTTATACTGTGGCACAGGTGATACCCGGAGCCGGTCATCTCGCGCAGAATTCCCCTATGCCGTCACCGAGCGCAGCCGAGTTCGAGGCGCATCGCGTCTACCTGACGTCAGTCGCGTACCGGATGCTCGGCAACCGGGCCGAGGCCGAGGACGCGGTGCAGGAGGCCTGGCTGCGCTACGCGCAGCAGACCGAGGAGATCCGGGATGCGCGGGGCTGGCTCACGACGGTCACCGCGCGCATCTGCCTGGACCAGCTCAATTCGGCCCGGGTACGCCGTGCCGCGTACCCCGGTCAGTGGCTGCCCGCCTACGTCGTGGACCCCGACGCCGGCCCCGCCGAGCTGGCCGAACGCGCCGACCAGGTCAGCGTGGCCCTGCTCGTGGTGCTGGAGAGGCTGACACCGGAGCAGCGGGTCGCGCTGGTGCTGCACGACGCGTTCGCGGTCCCGTTCGAGGAGGTGGCCACGGTCCTCGACACCACACCGGCCGCCGCCCGGCAGCACGCCAGCCGGGCCCGCCGCGCGATCGCCGGCGGCGACATCAAGCACACCGCCGGGCCGGCCGAGCAGCGGCGGGTGCTGAACGCGTTCCTGACCGCTGCGCAGAGCGGGGACGTGCACGCGCTCGCCGCGGTGCTCGCTCCGGACGTGGTCGCGATCAGCGACGGCGGCGGCCTGGTCCGCACCGCGATCAACGTGATCGGCGGCGCCGAGAAGGTGGCCCGGTTCTACACCGGCCTGCTCGGCCGCAAGCTGGCCGGGGTCACCGACATGAAGGTCGACCCGGTGCTTGTCAACGGCGGCGCCGCGATGTTGCTGCGCGGCACCCTTCCGGACGGCCGGCCGCTGCTCGCGGTGCTCACCGTCGCGGTCGACCAGGGCCGGATCACCGGTCTGTTCAACCAGCAGAACCCGGAGAAGCTGTTACTGAGTGACCTCTGACAGGTGCTTGCGGTACTGCGTGGCGAACGGCTCGGTACCGTCGCCGAGCGCCACGATCAGGTGCCGGGCCGCCGCCTGGGCGTGACCGACCAGCTCGTCCGGGTACCCGAACGCCTTCCGGTGGTCCTCGAACTCGTCCTCGTCGCGGAGCTCCACCACCCCGGTCTCGCGGCGTCGCACCGCGTCCAGATCCAGGTCGACGATGTGGACCGTGTCACCCTCCCAGCGCGCCGGGGTGGTGATGTCGCAGTACACCTCGCTGGTCCGCGGCGGCGGGTTGAACATGCCCGTCCACCACGCGTAATGCGGGATGAGCAGGACGAACGGGATCTGCTCCACCGAGGGGCGGCCGTGGTAGACCGACGGCGTCCCGCGGTTCACCCCCACCCAGATGCCCAGGTCGTCCTCGGCCAAGCGGCGGGCCGGGTAGTCACGATGAGCCGATCCGTCGTACTTCGTGTAGATGACCCGGACCATCTCGCTCGGCATGAGGTGCACCCTAGCGGTGGTCCGCTTCTGTCGGTGGTGGCGGGTACGGTTCCTGCGTGCCCGCAGCTACCCGAAAAAAGGCGACCGCCGAACAGCTTCTCGCCGCAGCCGTCGGCGCCGTGCCCGGTGGGAGTTCCCGCCCCGGTCAGCAGGCCATGGTCGAGGCGATCGACCAGGCCGTCAAGGACCGCAAGCACCTGCTCGTCCAGGCCGGCACGGGCACCGGCAAGAGCCTCGGTTACCTGACGCCCTCGCTGCTCGTGGACGGCCCGGTGGTGGTCTCCACGGCCACCCTGGCGCTGCAGAACCAGCTGGTCGAGCACGACCTGCCGCGACTGGCCGAGGCGGTCGAGCCGGTGCTCGGCCGCAAGCCCAGCTTCGCCGTGCTCAAGGGCCGTCATCACTACCTCTGCGTGGCGAAGATGGAGCACGCCGACGAGGAGGCGCCGACCGACACGCTCTTCGACGACGCGCCCGCGCCCAAGGCCGGCCAGTGGCTCGGCGAGGCGGGCCGGCTCGGCAAGCAGATCCAGCGGATCCGGTCCTGGGCCGACAAGACCGAGACCGGCGACCGGGACGAGCTGGACCCGGGCGTCGACGACACGGCGTGGCGTCAGGTGTCGATGCCGGCGCGGGACTGCGTGGGCGCCGGCCGCTGTCCGTACGGCGCGGAGTGCTTCGCCGAGGCGTCCCGGGTGCGCGCCCGCGAGGCCGACATCGTCGTCACCAACCACAGCCTGCTCGCCGTCGACATGCTCGCCGAGCGGCAGATCGTCCCGCCGCACAAGCTGCTCGTCGTCGACGAGGCACACGAGCTGGCCGACCGGGTCTCCTCGGCCGCCCAGGCCGAGCTCACCCCGGAGGCGATCGAGCGGGCCGGCCGCCGCGCCCGCACGATGATCACGCCGGCCGCCGCCGAGCAGCTCGCCGAGGCGGCCGACGCGCTGACCGTCGGCCTCGCCGAGGCGCCGGCCGGCCGGATCACCAGCGGGCTGCCGGAGCAGCTGCGGGCGGCGCTCACCCTGCTCGAGTCGGCCGCTCGCGCCGGGCTGTCCGCGATCGGCGAGGTGAAATCCGACGATTCCGACCCGGTCGGCAAGCAGCAGGCCAAGGCGGTGCTGGACGAGCTGTTCACGACCGCGCAGCGGCTGCTCGAGGAGGACGACTTCGACGTCGCCTGGGTGGAGAAATCCGACCTCGGCAGCGGCCGGCGCGCGCTCGTGGTGGCGCCGCTCTCGGTCGCCGGCACGCTCGCGCAGAGCCTCTACGCCGACCGGACGGTCGTGGTCACCTCGGCCACCCTGACCCTCGGCGGCCGGTTCGACACGGTGGCCCGCTCGCTCGGCCTGCCCGCTCCGGCGGCCGGCCCGGACGGCTCGGTCACCTCCGGTGACGGCTGGACCTCGCTGGACGTCGGCTCCCCGTTCGACTACCCGAAACAGGGCATCCTCTACGTCGCGGCGCACCTGCCCCGGCCCGCCCAGTCCGGCCTTCCCGACGCGGCGGGCGCCGAGCTGCTCAAGCTGGTCGAGGCGCTCGGCGGGCGTACCCTCGGGCTCTTCTCCTCGCGCAAGGCCGCGGCGCAGGCCGCCGAGCTGCTGCGGGCCAAGACCGACCTGCCGATCCTCCTGCAGGGTGACGAGACGCTGCCGATCCTGGTCCGCAAGTTCCGGGAGCAGAAGGAGAGCTGCCTCTTCGGGGTGATGTCGCTCTGGCAGGGCGTGGACGTGCCGGGCGACTCCTGCCAGCTCGTGGTGATCGACCGGCTGCCGTTCCCCCGCCCGGACGAGCCGCTGGCCGCCGCCCGCTCGGCCGCTGTCGACGCGGGTGGCGGTTCCGGCTTCGCGTCGGTGAGCGTGCCGATCGCCGCGGTCCGGCTCGCGCAGGGTGTCGGCCGGCTGATCCGGTCGAGCGGTGACAAGGGCGTGGTCGCGGTCCTCGACTCCCGGCTGGAGACGGCCCGGGGCTACGGCGCGTTCCTGCGCAAGTCGCTGCCCCCGTTCTGGTACACGACGCGTGCCGACGTCGCGGTCGGCGCCCTGGAAAGGCTGGCGCAGAGCTGATGGAGGACCGGGGTTGATCAAGAGAGTCGCCTGCACCTTCCTGATCGATCGGGACGGCGCCCTGCTCCTGCAGCTGCGCGACGACAAGGCGCCCTACTACCCGGACGTGTGGGGGCTGCCCGGCGGCGAGATCGAGCCGGGGGAGACGCCGGAGCAGGGCGCGGCCCGCGAGCTGGCCGAGGAGTCCGGCCTGGCGGCGGACGGGCCGTTGCGCCTGTTCGCCCGGCAGGACCTGCCCGAGCAGCAGCGGGAGAAGCACTACTTCTGGGGCGTGACCGGCGCGAGCCAGGCGGACGTGGTGCTCGGCGAGGGCGCGGCGATGCTCTTCGTGCCGGCCGCCGAGGTGCTGGACCGGCCGTTCACGCCGGGCAGCGCCGAGATGATCGAGCGGTTCCTGGCCTCGCCGGAGTACCAGTCACTGCGATGACGGTGGCACCATGTCTGCCGTGACCGCGAGATGACGGGTGGCGCCATGTCTGCCGTGACGGCGAGACGACGGGTGGCACCATGTCAGCCGTGACGGCGAAGGGACGGCGACGCCTGCGGACCGCCGCGGTGGTGGCCGTCTGGATCGCCGTGCTGCTCGCGCTGAGCCTGTGGTCGGTTCGCAAGGACCCGCCGACCGTGGCCGAGCAGCGCGACCTCGGGCAGGCCCTGCCCGAGCTGCGCCGGGCCACCGGCGCCCTGATCGCCGCCGCCGGTGACGAGCGCTGGGTGCTGCGCCTCGGTGAGCTGCGGATCGAGGACTGCTCGATCACCCCGGTCCGGTCCGGGCGGGCCGCGAGCCGGGACCTCACCGTGATCGTCCCGGAAGGCGACGCCCGCACCGCGCTGGAGGGCATCGCGGCGGGTCTGCCGGCCGGTTACCGGGCCTCGGTGACGGCGGTCCGGGGCGGGACGCGGCTGTCGTTCTACGCCGACGCCGGTGAGTTCATCGCGATCGACGCGGCGGCGCTCTCCGCCGACCAGATCCTGACGATCCGGCTGGACTCGGGGTGCCGTCCGGCCGGTGGGACGGCGGAGGTGGCCGATCCGGCGGCGGGGCCCGTGCCGGCGGCGCTGACGGAGACGCTCACCGTGCTGAAGGCAGATGCCGCCGTCACCCCACGGACGCGAGCCGTGGCCTGCCCGGACGGCGGGACGGCGGCGACCTTCGTGGCCGACGCCGGTGTCCATGACTCAGAGAACGGCCCGGTGGGCGTGCCGGACGGGACGGTCCCGGTGTGGTCGGACGCGGCCGGGTGGGCGTACCGGATCGGCCCGGAATCGGTCGTGGTGACCGCTCAGGGTGGGCGCTTGCAGGTGAACGTGACCACCACCTGCGGTTAGTACACGAGCGCCTGTGCGCCCTCGGACATGATCTCCTCGACGAAGACCGCGGCGCCGGCGATCCGGATGCCGGGGACGACGTCGTCCGGACCGATGCCGCGGCGGGCCGCGCACTGCGTGCACAGGGTGACCTTGCCGGCCGCCAGGAGCGCGTCCAGCAGGTCCGGCAGCGGCGCGGCGTGCGGGAGCTCGAACTCGGCGGCCCGGCCCGGCAGCGCGAACCAGGCGGACTCCCCGGTCAGCCAGAACGAGACGTCCAGCCCCGAGGCGACCGCGGTGCTCGCCACCGTGAACGCCTGTGAGCAGCGCTCCGGCGCATCCGCTCCAGAGGTGGCCTTGACGACCAGCAAACGTGCCATACCGGTCAGCATAAGATGGGCGCGTCATGGTTACGGAGATCGGGTTCGTGAGCCTGCTGGTTGCCGCCCTGGGCGCGCTGGCGGGCGGTTTCGGCTATCTGGCCGTTCGTATTTCGAGGGGGCGTTGGTGAGCACCGAGCAGGAAAACCCGCTGGGTCCACCGCCGTGGCTGAACGCGCCACCGGTTGACCCCTATCCCTATGAGGACACGCACGACCTGCGGTCCGGTCCGGACCTCAACCCGGCGCTGCTCGGTCTGCTGCCGTTCGTCGGGCTGTGGCGCGGGCGCGGGCAGGGCGGGTTCCCGCAGGAGGAGGACTACAACTTCGCGCAGGAGATCCGGATCAGCCACGACGGCCGGGCCTTCCTGCGGTACGAGTCCCGCGCCTGGCTGCTCGACGACGAGTCGCAGCCGATCGGCCCGGCTCTCACCGAGTCCGGCTTCTGGCGTCCGATCCTGGTCGACGGCCGCCCCGGCGACGAGATGGAAGCCACGATGATCCGCCCGGACGGGGTGGCCGAGCTGTACATCGGCAAGGCCGCGACGACCCGCCTGGAGATGGGGACGGACGCGGTCGCCTACACGCCGTCCGGCCTGCACGTGACCGGCGGGCACCGGCTGTTCGGCGTGGTCGAGGGGGCGCTGCTCTACGCCCACGAGATCTCCGTCGACAACAGCGGGCTCCAGCCGCACATGTCAGCCCGCCTCCTCCGCGTCGGGGGTTAGAAGCCGAGGAGGTCGAGCAGGCGGGGCGTCCACGGGGATCGGCCGCGGGCCGTCCCGTCCAGCTCGACCACCTCGGCGAGGCCGCGCAGCGACGAGGTGAGCCAGATCGCCTCGGCCCCGGCCAGCTCCGCGCCGGTGATCATCCGCTGGGCCGCGCCGAGGCCGGCCCGACCGGCGACCGACAGCAGGTGCGCCGCGGTGACTCCGGGCAGGATGCCGGCCTCGCCGGGCGGGACCGTGTGGAGCACCCCGCCGGCCAGCCAGATGACTGACGCGGTGGGCGCTTCCAGCACGTACCCCTCGGTGGAAAGCCAGACCACGTCGTCAGCGCCCTGTCGCGCCGCCCAGCGGCGCGCCGCGAAATTGCTCGCGTAGGAGAGCGACTTGGCCGCCGAGAGGGACCACGGCGGCGGGTTGCGCACCGAGAAGCCGAGGTCGGCCGTGAGCACCCGGACGCCGTCGCGGCGTTCCCGGAGCACTGTCGCGGGGATCGCCGAGACCGAGACGTTCAGCACACCGCCGCGCGTGTAGATCACGCGCAGCGCCCCGGAGGAACCGGACAAATCCGAGATCTCCGCGCGGAGACGATCCATCGGCGGCGCCGGCATCTCCAGGATCGCGGCGGATCGGACCAGGCGCGCGAGGTGCTCCTCCAGCAGCCACGGCCCGGACGGCCGCAGATGGATCGTCTCGAAGACGCCGTCACCGAGCAGATCGCCCGGCGTCACCACGATCCGCTCGGTCACAGCAGTTGAAACTAGCGAACTATGCTCGACAACGTGTCCGCCACATCGCTAGCCGCCATGCTGCGTGAGCGTGGTCTGCGGCTCACCCCGCAACGTCAGCTGATCCTGGAAGCGGTGCACGAACTCGGTCACGCGACACCGGAGTCCGTGCACCACGCGGTTCGCGAGCGCGCGGCCGGCGTCAACATCACCACGGTCTACCGGACCCTGGAGCTGCTCGAGGAGCTCGGTCTGGTGAACCACACCCATCTGTCGCACGGTTCGCCGACCTACCATGCGGCCGGCGAGGACCAGCATGTGCATCTGGTCTGCCGGGCCTGCGGCTCGATCGCCGAGGTCGACCCGGCGGTGATGCAGCCGGTCACCGACCGGCTGCGCGACGAGCGTGATTTCCGGGTCGACGTGGGGCACGTGTCGCTGTTCGGCGTGTGCGGCAACTGCAAGGAGACCGCGTGACAGTCGTGATGGTCGAGGACCTCGACCCCAGTTCCGCCGATGCCGGTGTGCCGGCACACTTCGGTGACCCGATGCGCGAGCAGCGCCTGCTGGAGACGTCGGTCGGCCTGGTCGACCGCTCCCACCGGGACGTGATCGCGGTGCCCGGCGAGGAGCGCTCCAGCTGGCTGCACACCCTGACGACGCAGCATCTGTCGCAGCTGTCCCGCGGGCAGGCGAGCGAGCTGCTCGTCCTCTCGCCGAACGGGCACGTCGAGCACCACGCGTTCGTCACCGAGGACGGCGAGACGGCCTGGCTCGACACCGAGCCACGGGCCGGCGCCGGCCTGCTGCGATACCTCGAGATGATGCGCTTCTTCAGCAAGGTCGAGCCGCGGGACGCGACGGCCGAGCTGGCGGTTCTCTCGCTCGTCGGCCCGGGCGCGGCCGATCTCGTCCCCGGCCTGGCGGAACCCCGGGTGGGTGCGGTGCCGGGCCCGAAATTCGCCGCCGGCTCGGTGCCCCCCGAGCCGACGAGCCTCTATGCGGTACGGGAATTCGAGGGTGGCCTGGCCCGCCGGGTGCCCCTCGGCATCGACCTGCTGGTGCCGCGCGCCGAGAAGACGGCCGTGATCGAGAAGCTGGGCGTGGCACGGGCCGGCCTCTGGGCGTACGAAGCGGTCCGGGTCGCCGCCCGCACGCCCCGGCTGAACTGGGAGACCGACCACCGGACCGTTCCGCCGGAGGCCGGGCTCCTCGCCGCCGGTGTGCACCTGGACAAGGGCTGCTACCGGGGCCAGGAGACCGTCGCCCGGGTCCATCACCTGGGCCGCCCGCCGCGCCGCCTGGTGCTGCTGCACCTGGACGGGATCGCCTCGGACCACCCGCCGGCGCAGGGCACGCCGGTCGAGCTGGACGGCCGCGCGGTCGGTTTCGTCGGCACCGCGGTGCGCCACCACGAGCTCGGGATGATCGCCTTGGCCGTCCTCAAGCGCAACGTGCCCGACGATGCGCGCCTCACGGTGGGGGAGTCGGCAGCGGCCGTGGACCCGGCCTAGAACTGGCAATATGAGCCGCATGACCGGAACCTTGATCACCGTCGCCCCGACCGGCGCGGAGAGCAGCAAGGCGGACGTGCCGGCTCTGCCAGTGAACCTGGATGAGCTGGTCTCGACCGCGAAGGAGTGCGAGGCGCTCGGCGCGTCCGTGGTCCACGTGCACATCCGGGACGACGACGCCCGGCCCACCCTCGACCAGGGCCGGTTGCGGGCGACCGTCGCGGCGCTGCGCGAGTCCACCGCCCTGATCGTGCAGCTCTCCTCGGGCGGCGCGGTCACCGACAGGGAGGCGGACCGGCTCGCGGTGCTGGACGCGGAGCCGGAGATGGCCTCCTGCACGATGGGCACTGTCAACTTCGGCGACGGCGTCTTCCTGAACCGCTGGGAGTTCATCGTCGACCTGCACACCCGGATGCAGGAACGCGGCATCGTCCCCGAGTACGAGATCTTCGACCTCGGCCAGCTGACCACCCTCCAGCGGCTGCTCGGCAAGTACGGCCTGCCGTTCGGCGGTCACGTCCACGTCGATCTGGTGATGGGCGTGCCGGGTGGGATGCCGGGCACGGCGGCCGCGCTCGTCGCCTGCGAGCAGGTGATCCGGGACCTGCCGGCGGGCACCACGTTCTCGGCGACCGGGATCGGCCGCAGCACCCTGCCGGTGATGCTGACGTCGCTGGCCGCGGGCGGGCACCTGCGGGTCGGCATGGAGGACACCCTGACGTACGGGAAGGGCCGTCCGGTCGAGTCGAACATGCAGCTCGTGGCGCGGGCCGTCGGCTTCGCCCAGCTGGCCCAGCGCCCGCCGCTGACCCCGGCACAGGCCCGGGAGCTGCTCGGCGTGCCCACCCCGTCACCCGCCACCCAGGAACGGACCGAACGCTCGTGATCGTCGCAGAAGTCGTCCGCTCCGGTTTCGTCGAGAGCGTCCACCACGGAGTCGTGGCCCTGACCGTCGGCACGAGCTTCGGCGACGTCGACAGCCCGTTCTTCCCCCGCTCGTCGAACAAGCCGCTGCAGACCGTCGGCCTGCTCAACGCCGGTCTGGTCCCCCGCGAGGAGTCCGACCTGGCCCTGATCAGCGGCAGCCACGACGGCGAGCCGTTCCACATCGAGCGCGTCCGGGCGATGCTGGCCGCCGCCGGGCTGGGCCCGGAAGCGCTGCGCTGCCCGGCCGACCTGCCGCTCGGTGAGGCCGCACGGCACGCCTGGCTGCGGGGCGGCGGCGAGGCCGAGCCGATCCTGATGAACTGCTCCGGCAAGCACGCCGGGATGCTCGCCACCTGTGTGATCAACGGCTGGCCCCTGGACTCGTACCTGGAAGTGGGTCATCCGTTGCAGAAGGCCCTCGCCGACGCGGTGAGCCGGCTCGCCGGCGAGCCGATCGCGGCGTTCGGTGTTGACGGCTGCGGCGCGCCGATCTTCGCGATCTCCCCGATCGGCCTGGCCCGGGCGTTCCAGCGGCTGGTCGAGGCGGAGCCGGGCACGCCGGAGCGCCGGGTCGCGGACGCCATGCGGGCGCATCCGGCACTGGTCGCCGGCACGGGCACCGAGGACACCGTGCTGATGAACGCGATGCCCGGGCTGCTGGTCAAGAAGGGCGCGGACGGGGTGGCGGCGGCCGCTCTGCCCGGTCTCGGCGCGGTCGCTCTCAAGATCTCGGACGGGGCGACGCGAGCACGCGTACCCGTGCTGCTGGAGGCCCTGCGGCGGCTCGGCGCCGAGACGCCGGAGATCCCTGAGGTCGTGCTGGGCGGCGGACGCCCGGTCGGCGAGGTTCGCGCGGTTTGGTGAATGGCGGGGTGACTCGCTTCACGCTAGCTGTTGCAAGCGTTTTGCTTGCAATAGCTAGCACCCCGAGCTAGCTTCGAGGCATGGCCACACCCAAGGAACTGCCCGAGGACATCGGATCCTTCATCCGAGACCTGAGGCAGACCGCCAAGATCTCGCTTCGGCAGCTCGCCGACAAGGCGGGGGTCTCCAACCCCTACCTGAGCCAGATCGAGCGTGGCCTGCGCAAGCCGAGCGCTGAGGTGCTGCAGCAGATCGCCAGCGCCCTTCGAGTGTCGACGCCCGCGATGTACCTGCGGGCTGGGCTGCTCGATGGCGAGGGTCAGCAGGGTGTGCTGGCCGCCATCGCGGTCGACCCGGAGCTCACGATCGCGCAGAAGCAGTCCCTGTCGCAGATCTACGAGACGTTCCGCAACGAGAACGCGCGAAACCAGGCGGAGTCGTCCGCCACCGATTCCGACCCGATCGCCGAGGAGACCAAGTGACCGAGCAGACCAAGACCAAGATCCCCGCCCCGCTCTACGCCGCCGCCGGCGCCGGTGACCTCGCCTACCAGCAGCTGCGCAAGCTCCCGGCCGTGCTGACCGAGCTGAGCGACCGCGCCGCCGCCTCGCTGAAGGTCTACAACGAGCAGGCCGGCACCAAGGCCGCCGAGCTGCGGGACAAGGCGAACACCGCCGACTTCGTGGCCATCCGGGAGAACGCCGCCACCGCCGCGAACACGCTCGCCCAGGTCGCGCAGGAGCGTGCCGTGGCGCTCTACACCGAGCTGGTGGCCCGCGGCGAGCGCGTGGTCGGCACCGGCGTCGTCGAGGCCGCTGACGTGGTCAACGCCGACATCGAGACCACCGAGGAGCCGAAGGCCGTCGAGGCCACCCCGGCCGTCGTCGCCCAGGCCAAGGCCGTCGAGGCCGCCCCGGCCACCGCGCCGAAGCCGCGCAAGCGCGCGAAGCCGGCCACTCCGAAGACCGCGGAGTGACACCTCGAACTGTCGCTGAGTAATTCGACATGGTTTGCGGGCCCCGGCGTTTGCTGGGGCCCGCGGCATAGACTCGTCGTCATGGCCTACTCCGCGCCGGTCTTTTACGACGACGTCCGCTTGTATATCAACTTCCTGGTTCTGCTGGTTTCGCTGATCGTGCAGTCGGTGGCGCTGATCCACTGCCTGATCCAGCGGGGCGCCGGTTTCCAGGCCCTCGGCACGCTGCCCAAGGGCGCGTGGGCGGCGATCATCGGCGTCTGCCTGGTCATCACGTTCCTGACCAGCGGCAATCTGCTGATCTTCAGCATGATCGGCATCGCCGCCGCCCTGGTCTACCTGCTCGACGTCCGGCCCGGTCTCAAGGACCTGTCGGACGGCAAGGGCTTCTGGTGATCCCGTTCCCGGTGATCGCTTGAGGGGCAGGTTCGGGCCGCCTCCTCCGGACGGTGGCCCGCGCCTGCAGCGCGCGGATCGGACCGGGCCGCGGACCGGCCGGCCCACGTTGCCGGGTCCGGCCACCGAGCTGGTCACCCTCCCCTCGGGGGTACGGGTGGAGCAGCTCATCACCGGCACCGGCGACCCCGCGACCGTCTTCGCGCACGGGCTCGCCGGTGACATCTCCGGCACCCGCCCGCTCGGCAGCGGTGTCACCGGCCGCCGGGTCTTCTTCCACTTCCGCGGCCACGGCCGCTCCGGCGCGCCGCCCGGCCCCTGGTCGTTCGCCGACCTGGCAACCGAGCTGAGCGAGGTCGCCGACCTGTCCGGCGCCACCCGCGCGGTCGGCGTCAGCATGGGCGCGGCCGCCCTGTGCCGCCTGCTCGCCGCGAACCCCGCCCGCTTCGACCGGGTGGTGCTCTACCTGCCCGCGCCACTGGACGGCCGGCGTCCGGCGGTCGCCGCCCAGCGGCTGGAGCGGCTGCTCGCGGCCGTCGAGTCCGGTGAGGCCGCGATGATCGCCGAGGCGGTCGAGGCGGAGCTGCCGCCGGCGGTCCGCAACACGCCGGCCGGGTGGAGTCACCTGCGTCAGCGGGTGGAGCAGCTCCAGCGGGACGGTCTGGCGCCCGAGCTGGAGTCGATCTGGGCCGCGCCGGCGCTGGCCGAGGACGCGCTGCTGCGGGCGTACCGTGGCCGGGCCCTGGTGGTCGGCTGCCTCGGTGACGAGGTGCATCCGGCGTCCTGGGCCGAGCGGCTGGCGGAGTTGCTGCCCGACGCCGAGCTGGAGGTCTTCGACCGGCCGGCCGTGCTGTGGAACCACCGCCGCGAGTTGCGTGATCGGATCTCGGCCTTCCTCAACGATTAGTTGTGCCGTTATGTCCGTTAGCCGTAACTTTTAGGCGCTCTGGAGCGTCTTCAGTACGTGCGCTTGTCCCCTAAATCCCTCTTTTTCGGTTTGGTGATCGCCGGACTCCCGTTCGCGGTCGCGACCGGCTGGGCCCTCGGCGCTCCCGCGGCACGTCCCGCCGCGATCGGCGCCACAGGTGAAACCAGCGCCGTCGACGGTCTCGGCACGGCCCCGGCCGCGACTCTGCCCGATCGGGGCACCGCCGGTGGCTACCGGGCCGGTCCGCCCCGCGCCTCGGCCGCCCCGGTCACCTCGGCGCCCGCCACGGCGGCGACGGCCGGGCCGGCGGTCACGATGACTGTCACGGTGGTCACCTCCGTACCCCCGCCGCTGGTCACCTCGTCCTCCTCGCCGCCGCCGCTGCTCACCGCCCCGCCGGTCCCGACGCCCACCCAGGTCACCGACCCGCCGAGCTCGGCGCCGGCGCCGTCCGCACCGACGTCGTCATCCACGCCGAGTGCCTCGGTCTCGCCCTCCGGCCCGTTCGCGTTCCGGTGGTCCCGGGAGCGGCTCGCTCAGCGTTGGTACCCCGGCTGAGGCGCTGCTGGCGTCCGGGTCCTAAGCTCCCGAGGCGTGGCTGAGGATCAAGGTCGGGTGTTGTCGGCGGCACGGGATTTCGCCACCGGGGTCGGCCTGCTCGGCCGCGGGCTCGGCCTGATCCTGCGCAGCCCACGGCTGCTGCTGCTCGGCCTGCTGCCCGCGCTGCTCTCCGGGGTGCTCTACATCGTCCTGCTGGTCCTGCTGATCCGTTTCCTGCCCGACCTGTCCGAGGGCGCGACCTGGTTCGCCGACGGCTGGGACGCCTGGCTCCGGGACACCGTGCAGGTCTTCGCCGGCGCCGGCATCCTCGGGTTGAGCGTCCTGCTCGGCATCATCACGTTCACCGCTGTGACACTGCTGATCGGCGACCCGTTCTACGAGACGATCTCGGGCCGGATCGAGGCCCGGTTCGGCGGAGTGCCGGACGAGGTGGAGGTCAGCGTCCTGGAGTCGCTGCGGCGCAGCGCGGCCGACTCGCTCCGGCTGATCGGCGTCTCGGTGCTGGTCGCGATCCCGCTCTTCGTCCTGGGCCTGCTGCCGTTCGTCGGGCAGACGGTGATCCCGGTGGTCGGCGGCGCTGTCGGCGGGTGGCTGCTGGCGCTCGAGCTGACCGGGGCTCCGTTCCAGCGCCGGGGCCGGCGCCTGCGCGATCGCCGGGCGGTGCTGGGTGCGAACAAGCCGCTGGCCCTGGGGTTCGGCGCGGCGGTGTTCGTGGTGTTCCTGATTCCGCTGGGTGCCGTGCTGCTGATGCCGGCCGCGGTCGCCGGGGCGACGCTGCTCGCCCGGCGGTCGCTCGGCAAGCCGATCGCGGTGGTCTCCACGCCGTCGCTGTGACGGGCGGGGTCATCTGCCCCTACTACCGCCTGTGGGCGACCCGCAAGCTCAGGCCGATTCCCTCAGCACCAGCTCGGTCGGCAGGACCACCGACTCCGGGACGTCCTCCGCGCCGCCGATCAGCCGCAACATCAGCTGCGCCATGGTCCGCCCGGCCTCGGCGATCGGCTGGCGGACCGTGGTCAGCGGCGGATCGCTGTACCGGCTGATCTCGAAATCGTCGAATCCGATCACAGCGACGTCCTCCGGAACCCGCCGCCCCGCCGCCCGCAGCGTCTGCAACGCCCCGTGCGCCATCAGGTCCGACGCCGCGAACACGGCGTCCAGCCCCCTGTCGCGTTCGAGCAGCTCCCGCATCGCGCTCACCCCGGAGTCGCGGGTGAAGTCGCCGTTCGCCACGAGCGTCGGCAGGCCGGCTTCACCGAGTGTGTCCCGGTACCCGGCGAGCCGTTCCAGGCCGGCGACCATGTCCTGCGGGCCGGCGATGGTGGCGATCCGGCGGCGGCCGGAGGCGACCAGATGGCGTACCGCGGCGGCGACCCCGCCGGCGTGATCGACGTCCACGTAGGGCACCGGGGCGGGTGGGCGGCCGCTGCAGACGACCGGGATGCCGCGTGCGGCGAGCAGGCCGGGTAGCGGGTCGGCGCCGTGGATGGAGGCGAAGAGGACGCCGTCCACGTGACCGGCGACCGCGTACCGCTCGACGCGATGATGACCGGCCGTGGAGCCGGTCATCATCAGGACGAGCTGCTTGTCGGCGGCTTCCAGCTCCATGCCGACGCCCCGGATGATCGCCGGGAAGAAGAGGTCGTCGGAGAAGACCCGGTTCGCGGTTTCCGGCAGGATCAGCGCGATCGAGTCGGTCCGCTGGGTGACGAGGCTGCGGGCCGCCTGGTTCGGCACGTACCCGAGTTCGTCGACGGCCCGGTTGACCGCGTCCCGGATGCCGGCGGCCACTGTGGTGGAGCCGTTGACGACGCGGGACACGGTGGCCCGGGAAACCCCGGCCCGCCGTGCCACCGCTTCCAGGGTCGGCCGCTCCCGCGTCGTCACGAAGCCGCCCGCGTCGTCACGAACGCGGACCCCAAAACGGACCCCAAAGCCGCTCCTAAGAACTCATTCCAGCCCGTTGCGCCGGATCACTTCGCGGTACCACTTCGCACTGTCCTTGAGCACACGCTGCTGGGTGGTGTAGTCGACGTGCACGATACCGAAGCGCTTCGCGTAGCCCTCGGCCCATTCGAAGTTGTCCATCAAAGACCAGGCGAAGTAGCCGCGCAGGTCGACTCCCTCAGCCATCGCGTCGTGGCAGGCGCGCAGGTGCGCGTCGATGTACTCGATGCGGCGCAGGTCCTGCACCTCGCCGTTCTCGCCCGGCCCGTCCGGGTACGCGGCCCCGTTCTCCGTGATCATGAGAGGGGTGCCCGGGTAGTCCCGGTGGATGCGGGTGAGCAGCCGGGTCAGCGACGCCGGCTCGATCTGCCAGTTCATGTCGGTGACCGGGCCGACCGGCGGCCGGAACGCGATGCCCTGGCTGCCCGGGTAGTCCAGCGCGCCGGGTGCGCCGGGCAGCGCCCGGACGTACGACGGGGTGTAGAAGTTGATCCCGAGCACGTCGATCGGCGCGTTGATGGTCGCCTCGTCGCCGTCGCGGATGAACGACAGGTCGGTGATCCGGGCGATGTGGTCCAGCACGTCGGACGGGTACTTGCCGAGCAGCAGCGGGTCGAAGAAGATCCGGTTGGCGACGCCGTCGATCAGCCGGGCGGCGTCCACGTCGGCGGGGCTCGCCGGGTCGAGCGGCGCGACCTGGCACGGGTTCAGGGTGATGCTGATGTTCTGCGCGCCGGCGGAGCGCAGCGCGCGGGCGGCGAGGCCGTGCGCCAGGTTGAGGTGGTGCGCCGCCCGGAAGGCCTTGGCCGGGTCCTGCACGCCGGGCGCGTGGATGCCGGAGCCGTAACCGAGGTACGCCGAGCACCACGGCTCGTTCAGCGTGGTCCAGGTGGCGACCCGGTCGCCGAGGCGGCGGTGGACGATCTGGGCGTACTCGGCGAAGGCCTCGGCGGTCTCCCGGCTGGCCCAGCCACCGCGGTCCTCCAGGGTCTGCGGCAGGTCCCAGTGGTAGAGCGTGACGACCGGGTTGATGCCCTTGGCGAGCAGTTCGTCGGTGAGCCGGTCGTAGAAGTCGAGTCCGCGGACGTTGACCGGGCCGGTGCCGTCGGGCTGGATCCGCGGCCAGGCGACCGAGAAGCGGTAGGCGGCGAGGCCCAGGTCGGCCATGAGCGCGACGTCGTCGGCGTACCGGTGGTAGTGGTCGCAGGCGACGTCACCGGTGTGGCCGGCGTACACCTTGCCGGGGGTGCGGCTGAACGTGTCCCAGATGGACGGGCCGCGACCGTCCTCCCGCGCCGCGCCCTCGATCTGGTAGGACGCGGTGGCCGCCCCCCAGACGAAGCCGTCGGGGAAGGTGATCCCCGCGGGCGCCGGCTGAGCCGACGTGGACGTGACGGTTGCCGTCATTCTGCACCGCTTCCTGCTCTTGATCAGCTCGAACTACTTAACCGGTTCAGAGGATACTTGCTCGCACGCCGATGGCCGCCCTCAGAGTGAGAGCGTTTTCTCGAAGCGGCTCAACCGGTCCGGAGCGCCTGCACCAGCCGGGGGTCGCCGGCCACGGCCAGCTGGTCGACCCGCTTGCGGCCCGTCAGGGCCAGTTGCAGGTCGCTCGCGGTGCCGGTGGCCTTGGCGCGGGCGTGGTGGTCGTCGCTGTCCAGGATCGTCATGGTGTCGAGGAGGGCGATGCCCGGGCCGCGCAGCCGGACGAACCACTCGTGCGCGGCGTCCGTCGCCACCAGGTGCACCACGCCGCGCAGATCGTCCGATCCCTGCCGCCGGCCGGCCGGGAGCCAGGTGTCCAGCACCTCGCTCACGCCGTCGGCCGCCAGTTTCGTCTCGATCGGGGTGGCCCGCCCGGCCGCCTGCTCGGCGTCCCAGCGGCGCAGCGAGATCTCGTGGGCGATCCGGCGGTGCCAGAAGCTCGCCCGCTTGGGCTGGGGCGCCCAGTTCCACGCCGGGAAGTCCGGGTCCAGCGCTTCCAGCGTCTCGATCGTCCCGGTGAGCTCCCGCCGCAGCACGTCCAGCGCCTCCGGCCACTCCGTGGAGACGGGCGCCGGCGCGGGCGAGTCCGGCGAGGGCCGGTCGGTGGAGCCGCGGGCGACGGTGGCGCGCACCCAGCTCAGCAGTCCGGTCAGATGGGCGGTGAGGTCGGCGGCCGCTGGATCCGGGCCGGTCTCCTCGACGGCGTTCAGCAGCGCCGGCCCGTCGGCGCGCAGCGCCGCGAGCCAGAAGTCCTTCGTCGCGTGCAACCTGTTCATCGCACCTGTCTCCCGCTCGGACGGGCCGCCGGTGTCGCGCCCCACAGCCTGAGCTTAGGGTGAACCTCGTGCCCGACGCATTCACCGACCATCTGTTTGACACACCCTCCGCTGCGGAGAGCTCGCTCGCGGCGTACACGACGCTACGCCTCGGTGGCCCCGCCGGCACGCTGACCACGGCGCTCCACGCGGACGAGGCGGTGGAGACGGTCCGCGCGGCCTCGGCCGCCGGCCGCCCGGTGCTGGTCCTGGCCGGCGGCAGCAACGTGGTCATCGGCGACGCCGGTTTCCCGGGCGAGACGCTGCTGCTGCGCACCAGCGGGATCGAGGTGGTGGCCGAGGACCCGCGCAGCGTCGTGGCCCGGGTCGCGGCGGGCGAGACCTGGGACGATTTCGTCCGGTACGCGGTGACGAACGGCTGGTCGGGAGTCGAGTGCCTGTCCGGCATCCCGGGTTCGGCCGGCGCCACCCCGATCCAGAACGTCGGGGCGTACGGCCAGGAGGTCGCGCACACCATCGAGGCGGTGCGTGCCTACGACCGGATCGCCGACGAGATCCGGGTGATGACGCCGGTCGAGTGCGCCTTCGGCTACCGCACGAGCGTCTTCAAGCACAGTGACCGCTACCTGGTGCTCTCGGTCGACTTCCGGCTGGAGCGGTCCGGGAGCTCGGCGCCGATCCGGTACGCCGAGCTGGCCCGCAGCCTCGGCGGCGAGGCCGGTGACCGGGTGCCGCTCGCGCTGGCCCGGGACACCGTGCTCAAGCTGCGGGCCGGCAAGGGCATGGTGCTCGACCCGGAGGACCGGGACACCTGGTCGGTCGGGTCGTTCTTCACCAACCCGGTGATCCCCGAGGACCTCTTCCGGACGCTCGGCGAGATGCCGCACTGGCCGGCCGGGGCGGGCCCGGCCGGGGAGAGCCTGGTGAAGCTGCCGGCGGCCTGGCTGATCGAGCAGGCCGGCTTCCCGAAGGGCTTCGCCGGCGAGGGTGTCGCCATCTCCGGCAAGCACACGCTGGCCCTGACGAACCGGGGCGCCGGCACCACGGCCGCGCTGCTCGACCTGGCCCGCGTCATCCGCGACGGCGTGCGTGCGCGGTTCGGCGTCGAGCTGCACCCGGAGCCGGTGCTGGTCAACTGCGAGTTCTGAGCCTGCCGGGCCGGGACGGTTCACTGCCAGCCGAACACCTGGGTGTAATAAGGCGTGCCGTCGGCCGCGTAGGCGACGCCGGTGCCGACCGCCTTGGCGCCGCAGTTGAGGATGTTGGCCCGGTGTCCGGGGCTGTCCATCCAGGCGTCCACCACGGCCTTCGCGCTGGGGTACCCCCAGCCGATGTTCTCGCCGGCCGGCTGCTGGTACCCGGCGGCCTTGCTGCGGCTGACGAACGTGGCGCCGTCGCGCCACACGTGGCTGAAGAGCCGGGTGCGCGCCATGTACCAGCTCTGCCGCAGCGACGCGGTGCTGAGGTTCGGGTCCACGGTGAGCGCCGGGCACCCGGCGGCCTTGCGCTTCGCGTTGGTGAGGGCGGTGACCTGGATCATCATGGTGCGGGCGCGCAGCCGGGTGGCGGTGGCGGCGCTCGGCTTGCGGCTGGCCGCGGCCGCCGCGGAGGGCACGGCCCGTGCCGCGGCCGCGGGTGCGTCGGGCGCCGGCTGCGCCATCGGCGGGGGTACCCGGTGTGGCCGTGGCGGCAGGATCGGGCCGTGGCCGAGAGCCGGCATGGCGAGAACAAGCAGCGCGGGTGTCGCCGCGATCATCACGACACGTCGTACCACCAGGTCGAACACGGGTGCCTCCGATCGGAGACGGACGCGGATCGTCCATCAGGGCTATCGCACCCCGTTGATCGCGGCGTGTCACATCTTTCGCGGAAAGGGCGAAAAGCCGTACCCGAAATGTCAGGCTGAGGGGATGGCCCAGCCGGCGCCGGCGCTGTGCTGCCGGTAGTCCCGTGGCCACGGATCCTCGTGGACGGGCTCGTGGGCCGGGCGTAGGACGCTAAAATGTCACTGTCCGTAAATAGGCCGTGACATCACGCTATGGTGTTTTTGCGCCTTTGGAAATTCCTCCGTTCGCGGTCGCGCGAACGGTGCCAGGCAAGATGCTGACTTCCCGCGCGGCTTCGCCGTGCCCGGAAGTCGGCCGTGCCCGAGCGGGCGCGAGTGCGGGTTGGGGGCATGGTGAGCAAACGATGAGTCGCCTACTCGTGGTCGAGGACGACCCGGACATCGCTCTCGCCCTGCGACTGCTGTTCAGCCGGGCCGGGTACGAGGTGGCGCACGCCGCCGACGGCCGCGCCGGCCTCAAGGAGGCGTACGCCGAGCACCCCGATCTGGTGGTGCTCGACGTCGGCCTGCCGGAGATGGACGGCTGGCAGGTGCTGGAACGGCTGCGCGACGTCTCGGACGTGCCGGTCCTGGTGCTCACCGCGCACGGTCAGGAAGCCGAGAAGGTGCGCGGCCTGCGCGGCGGCGCCGACGACTACCTGACCAAGCCGTTCGCGAACAACGAGTTGCTGGCCCGGGTGGAGGCACTGCTGCGCCGCTCCTCCAGCGGGCAGAACAACTGGGCCAGCCAGATCTATGACGACGGCCTCGTGCACCTGGACCCGACCAAGCGCCGGGTCTATGTGAAAGGCGAGGAGAAGCGCCTCACGCCGACCGAGTTCCGCCTGCTCAACGCTCTGGTCCGGCATGCCGGGGCGGTGCTCTCGCCGAACCAGTTGCTGACTCAGGCGTGGGACGACCCCACCGGCATCGGCCAGGAACGGGTCAAGTTCGCGGTGCTGCGACTGCGCCGCAAATTGGGGTGGTCCGACCCGGACGAGTCGCCCATCGAGTCCGTACGCGGATTCGGCTACCGATACCGGCGGCCGGGCGGGGAAGCCTGATATTCCGCCGTTTCGGTCGAGTCTTCTCAGTTGGCGCCCGCACACGTCGATGAGGGCTGTGAAGCCGAGCAGGAGGTAAGTCGTGGAAGACCTTGGCGAGATCGTCGGCGAATTCTTGATGGAGAGCCACGAGAACCTGGACCAGATCGACCGGGATCTCGTGAGCCTCGAGCAGGAACCGGACTCGCGTGACCTGATCTCCCGTATCTTCCGGGCGATCCACACGATCAAGGGCACCAGCGGGTTCCTGGCCTTCAGCCGCCTCGAGAAGCTGGCCCACGCGGGTGAGTCGTTGCTGTCCCGGTTGCGTGACGGCGTCCAGCCGGTCACCCCGGAAACCATCACCGTGCTGCTTGCCACCATCGACGGTGTCCGCAACCTGTTGTCCTCCATCGAGGAGAACAACACGGAAGAGGGCATCGACATCGACAGCACCATCGAGCGGATCCACGCCCAGATGAACGCGCCGGCCGCTGCCGCGCCGGCCGCTCCCGCCGCCGAACCGGCCGCTGCCGCGCCCGCTGCCGCGGAGGCGCCCGCCGACGAAGCTCCGGCTGCCGAGGGTGAGGCCCCGGTCCCGTTGGACGAGACGGCGAAGCGCCCCGTGCCGGAGCCGGTCGCCGAGCAGCGCCAGCCGCTCGGCCAGATCCTGGTCGAGGCCGGCGCGGCGCAGCCGAACGACGTCACCTCGGCGCTGCAGCAGCAGATCGAGGGCGACGAGCGCAAGCTCGGCACGATCCTGCTCGAGGAGGGCAAGGCTCAGCCGGCCGCGGTCAGTGAGGCGCTGCAGACGCAGGCGCCGAAGCGCAGCATCGCGGACAGCGCGATCCGCGTCGACGTCGATCTGCTGGACACCCTGATGAACATGGTGGGTGAGCTGGTGCTCGCCCGTAACCAGCTGGTCCGTGGCGTCATGGAGATCGGCGACGCGACGCTTGTCCGCAGCGCCCAGCGCCTCGGCATGATCACCAGTGAGCTGCAAGAGGGCATCATGAAGACCCGCATGCAGCCCATCGAGCACATCTGGTCGAAGCTGCCGCGAGTCGTCCGGGACCTGAGCAACTCGCTCGGCAAGCAGGTTCAGCTGGTCATGGAGGGCAAGGAGACCGAGCTCGACCGCAGCCTGCTGGAGGCGGTCAAGGACCCGCTGACCCACCTGGTCCGCAACGCCGTCGACCACGGCATCGAGGAGCCGGAGCGCCGGACCGCCACGGGTAAGAATCCGGAGGGCACGCTGACGCTGCGCGCGTACCACGAGGGCGGCCACGTCGCCGTCGAGGTGGCGGACGACGGCGCCGGCCTGAACGTGGAGCGGATCGCGCAGAAGGCCGTGGAGAACGGGCTGCTCCGGCCGGAGCAGATCCCGAGCATGGACAAGCGCGACATCATGGCGATGGTCTTCCAGCCCGGTTTCTCCACCGCCGCGAAGGTCACCAACGTCTCCGGCCGCGGCGTCGGCATGGACGTCGTCAAGACCAACATCGAGAACATCGGTGGCGCGGTCAGCGTCGATTCCACCCCGGGCGAGGGTACGGTCTGGCGGCTCACCATCCCGCTGACGCTCGCCATCATCCAGGCGCTCACCGTCGACTGCGGCGACCAGCGTTACGTGGTGCCGCAGGTCGCGGTCCTCGAGCTGGTCTTCATCGACGGCAACACCACCAAGGTCGAGTACGCCTCCGGCGCACCTGTCTACCGCCTGCGCGGCAAGCTGCTCCCGCTGGTCCGGCTGGACCGCGCCCTCGGCTTCGAGGTCGGTGGCGACCAGGGCGTCTACATCATGGTGCTGCAGGCCGACGGCCGGCGGTTCGGCCTGGTCGTCGACCGGGTGCTGAACACCGAGGAGGTCGTGGTCAAGGCGCTCAGCACCAGGCTCAAGGACATCGGCCTGTACGCCGGCGCCACCATCCTCGGCGACGGCAAGGTGGGCCTGATCCTGGACGTCCCGGCGCTGGCCCGCCGCTCGCACCTGGCCGTCGACTCGGAGCGGGAGAACGTCGTCGAGAAGCGCGGCAAGGCCGCCGGCGGCACCGAGCGCCTGCTCGTCACCGCGGTCGGCGAGCGCCGGGTGGCGATCCCGCTGGACACCGTCACGCGGCTCGAGGAGTTCCCGCGCGACCGGCTGGAGCACGCGGGTTCCCGCGAGGTGGTCCAGTACCGCGGGCAGATCCTGCCGCTGGTCCGGCTCTCGCACCTGCTCGGCGCGTACGGCGAGGAGCTCGAGGGCGACACCGTCTCGGTGGTGGTCTACAGCGAGGGCGGCAAGAGCGTGGCGCTGGTGGTGGATCGGATCGTGGACATCGCCGAGAACTCGACGACCGCACGCCGGGAGGCCGAGGAGGACGGCCTGGTCGGCACCGCGGTGATCCAGCAACGGGTAACCGAGCTACTCGACGTGCGCCGGGCCATCCTCGCCGCCGACCCGAACTTCTACAGCGATTCGATGGACGACATGCTGGTGGAGGCCTGATATGGCGAGTCGTCAATTCGCCACCTTCGAGGTGGACGGTCAGCTCTTCGGCGTCGAGGTGCACACCGTCCAGGAGGTGCTCTCGTTCAACGAGTACACCCCGGTGCCGCTGGCGCCGTCGGCCGTCGGCGGCCTGTTCAACCTGCGCGGTCAGGTGATCGCCGCAGTGGACCTGCGGGTGCAGCTGGGACTGGCGCGGAAGGCGCTGCAGGGTCCGGTCATGAACGTCATCCTGCGGGGGGACGGTGAGCCGGTGAGCCTGCTGGTTGACAAGATCGGCGAAGTCGTCGACCTGGACGACGAGACGTTCGAGCCGCCACCGGACACGCTCAGCGGCCCGACCCGGGAGCTGGTCGTCGGAACCTTCAAGCTCGACGGCCGGCTGATGCTGGCTCTCGACGTCAACCAGGCCGTCGACACGGCGCGTGCCACCATCTGATGTACAGCCTCGTCAGCGCACCCGTCCTGGGCTTCGATCTGACCCGCCTCGAAGGCGGGTCAGCGGCGGCCGAGGTGCTGCTGCGTGCGCTCCGCCTGCAGGCCGGCGATCTTCCGGTCCTCGCGGAGAAGCTCCCGGACGAGGGCGTACGAGGACCGCTCTGGGTGGAGGTGGAGAGCGCCGCCCGCCGGATGCCCTCGCTGAAGGGCATGTCGAAGGACGATCCGGCGGCGAACCTCACCCTGGTGGAACGGGCGCCGATCGGCTCGGTGGACGCGCTGCTGACCTGCATCCGGTACGACGTGATGTCGTGGACGTGGGAGGGCAAGGGCCGCGACGCCCGGCAGTCCGACGACGCGGCAGCCGCCACCGCGCTGCTCTGTGACGCGGCGGTCGGCAGCTACCTGCGGGAGGTGCTCGACGAGGAGAGCCGCCGGCGTCTCGGCGCGGGGTGGGTGGCGGCGTTGAAGAAGCTGCCGGCCGGCGCCCCGATCGACCTGGGCCCGCACCACTACACGGTGTCGGCCCTGCTGGACCGGTTGCGGACGTTGCGCCCGGAGGACCGTGAACGGGTGCTCACCTCGGCCGACGACGCGCGCCGCAACACGGCCGGCTGGTCGCCGG
Source organism: Actinoplanes sp. NPDC023936 (assembly GCF_040639325.1). Lineage (NCBI taxonomy): Bacteria > Bacillati > Actinomycetota > Actinomycetes > Micromonosporales > Micromonosporaceae > Actinoplanes > Actinoplanes sp. NPDC023936. The sequence continues at coordinate 115,181 of NZ_JBEZZR010000010.1, forward strand.
CCGTGCATTCGGCGTCCTGGGCCGCCTACCTGTCGGACCGGGTGCGCACCGCCGCAGCGGCGCAGATGCTGCTGGTCCAGGCGGTCGACACCGCAGGCATTCCACTGGCCGACCGGGCCGGTGGCGTCTGGAACATGCTCAGCGGCGCCGTCCAGGCGCTGGTGGTCCGCGATCTGCTGGACACCGCAACGGCTCACCGGCTGCTCGCGCCGGTGGTTGCCGCGCTCGGTCCGGCCTGGCTCGGTTGAAGGGAGTGGTCGAATGATCTCGGTCCTCGTCGTCGACGATTCCGTAGTGGTCCGTCGGCTGATCGTCGACGCTCTCGGGGAGGCGCCGGGCATCCAGGTGGTCGGAACGGCCGCCAACGGCCTGCTGGCCCAAGCCAAGATCGATCAGCTCAAGCCCGACGTGATCACCATGGACATCGAGATGCCTGAGATGAATGGCATCGAAGCCGTCCGCGAGCTGCGCAAACGGCACGCGACTCTGCCGGTGATCATGTTCAGCACGCTCTCCGCGTCGGGGGCCACCGCCACACTGGAGGCGCTCGCCGCGGGCGCGACAGACTACGTCACCAAGCCGAGCAACGTGGGCTCGGTGCAGGAGTCGATCGCGGCGGTACGCGAGCAACTCGTACCCAAGATCCAGGCCTTGGGCGGCAGGCGCAGGCCGGCGGCGGGGCCGCCGCCGTTGCGTCCGCCGGCCGCTCCGCTGCGTCCCGGCGTCGCGCCGCTGCGTCCCGGATCACCGCCGCCGGCGCCCGGACGACTCGGGCCCGGGGTCGCCGCGGGCCCGCCACCGGCCCGGCCGGCCGCGCCCCGTCGCGCGGCGCCCGGTGGCCGGATCGACCTGCTCGCCATCGGCTCTTCGACAGGCGGCCCGGACGCGCTCACCAAGGTGCTGCTCGGCCTTCCCGCCGACCTGCCGGTGCCGATCGTGATCACACAACACATGCCGCCGGTCTTCACCAAGATGTTCGCCGAACGGCTGGACCGCAGCACGCCGTTGCGCGTGCTGGAAGCGGGCGAAGGCATGGAGCTCGCGCCCGGCACGGTCTACATCGCTCCTGGTGATCGCCATCTGGTGCTCACTCGCCGGGGGACCGCGACGCTGACCCAGCTCAGCGGGGCTCCACCGGAAAACTCGTGCCGGCCGGCGGTGGACGTGATGTTCCGCTCGGTGGCCGCACTGTACGGCGCATCGGTCTTCGCGGCCGTGCTCACTGGAATGGGACAAGACGGACGGAGTGGTGCGAAGGTGCTACGAGATGCGGGCGCCGAGGTGCTGGCACAGGACGAGGCGAGCTCGGTGGTCTGGGGCATGCCAGGCGCCGTGGTCGGCGCGGGGCTGGCGGACGAGGTGCTGCCTCTGGACCGGATCGCGGGGGCACTGCTCAGCCGCGTACGGGTGGGACGTTCGCCGGCGGTGGCACGATGACCCTCTCCCAAGCCGACTTCAATTTCGTCTCCACCCTGGTACGCCGGGAAGCCTCGATCGTGCTGGCCCCCGGCAAGGAGTACCTCGTCGAGGCGCGGCTGATCCCCGTCGCACGCGCGGTCGGGGCGGCCAACGTCGCCGAGTTCCTGGCCGATCTGCAACGGCGGCCCAACCCACAGCATCAGCGCAAGATCATCGACGCGCTGACCACCAACGAGACGTCGTTCTTCCGGGACCGCGAGCCGTTCTCCGCGCTCACCGACGTGGTGCTTCCGGAGCTGATCAAGTCGCGGGCCTCGGTGCGGAAACTGCGGTTCTGGTCGGCCGCGAGCTCCAGCGGGCAGGAGGCGTTCAGCCTGGCGATCACCCTGCAGGAGAACCTGCCGGCGGGCTGGTCCTACGAGATCATGGGAACCGACATCTCCACCGCGATGGTGGAGCGGGCGACCAAGGGCGAGTACAGCCAGGTCGAGGTGAACCGTGGTCTCGCGGCGACCCAGCTGGTGCAGTATTTCGAGCGGGCCGGCGCGCACTGGCGAGTGATCCCGGCGCTGCGGAGGAACGTGACGTTCAAGCACATGAGCCTCACCGCGCCGTTCCCGCCGATGCAGCCGTTCGACGTGATCTTCCTGCGGAACGTGCTCATCTACTTCGATGTGGCGACGAAGCGGCAGGTGCTGCAGAACGCCGCCAAGATCCTGCGACCGGACGGCCTGCTCTTCCTGGGAGCCGCCGAGACCACGATCGGCATCGACGACAACTACGAGCGCGTGGCCGCCGGCCGCACCTCTGCCTACCGAACTCGTAACGCGGTGGCCGCCGGCGCCGCGAGAAGGGGATGACGCCGATGCGCGCCATGGTGATCGACGACTCCCGCGCGATGCGCATGATCCTCAAGCGCATCGTCACGAAGCTCAACTTCGAGGCGGTGGAGGCGGGTGACGGCCAGGAGGCGATGGACCGCCTGGCTGAGCTGACCGAGGTGCCGGAACTGGCCCTCATCGACTGGAACATGCCCAACATGAACGGGCTCGAGTTCGTCACCAAAGTCCGGGCCGACCCGCGCCTGCGGGAGATGACCCTGGTGATGGTCACCACTGAGAGCGAACAGAGCCAGATCGTCCGGGCACTCGCCGCGGGTGCCCACGAATACGTGATCAAGCCCTTCACCGAAGGCGCGATGATCGAAAAGCTGGCCCTGCTGGGCCTCGTCCCGACCGGAGCGAACTCATGAGCGTCGAAGTCGAGGTCAACGAGAGCGACCTCGCCGAGATGGTGGAACAGGTGTGGGAGTCGTACCTGGATCCGGAGGGCATCAGCCCGCTGATTCCGACGTACGACGAGAACCAGCCGTCCGAGGTGCACTCCTCGGTTTCCATCACCGGATCCTGGAGCGGGCACGTGGTGTTCGCCTCCTCACTTGCCGCCGCCCAGCGTGCGGCGGCTGCCTTCCTGGCCATGGAGCTGGACGAGGTGAGCGAAGACGACATCTCGGACACCCTTGGCGAACTCGCCAACATCGTCGGTGGCAACGTCAAAGCGATGCTGCCGTCCGGCGCCCAACTGTCGCTTCCCCAGGTCGTGCTCGCGCCGGAGTCCTCGGCGCGCTACCCGAACGCCACCCGCATCAGCGGCGTGTACGGGATCTGGGAGGAAGAGCCGGTCTCCATTTCGATGTGGCACAGCAGTGCCGACCACAAGGAGGAGGGCGAATGAAGATCCTCATCGCCGACGACAGCCGGGTGATGCGGCAGATCGTCGTCCGGACCCTGCGGCAGGCCGGGTTCGGTGACCACGATTTGATCGAGGCGGCCGACGGCAAGGAAGCGTTCGACATGGTCACCAAGGAGAACCCGGACGTGGTCATCTCGGACTGGAACATGCCGCACATGACCGGCATCGAGGTCCTCCGTCAGCTCCGCGCTGCCGGCAACAATGTCAAGTTCGGGTTCGTGACCTCGGAGAGCACCCCGGAGATGAAGACCGCCGCCGAGGGCGCGGGCGCGGAGTTCTTCATCGTCAAACCCTTCACAGCTGAGCGATTCGATGAGGTTTTCGCTCCTATTTTGGGATGATTAAGACATGTCAGACGTCTCGGTACTTCCCGGCTCTCTAGCCGTTCGCAACCTGTTCGAGGACCTACTCGGCCGTGAGGTGATCGTCAGCACCGGTGACCCGCTCAGCGCGGAGGAGATCACCACGGCGACGGTCGCGATCTTCACGGACGCCGGCCAGAAGATCTACGGAGTCCTCGGCATGCAGCTGAGCCTCGCGGCGAACGCCGGCGCGGCGCTCGGTCTGCTGCCGGCCGGCGCGGCCGAGGACAGCATCGACGAGAAGCAGCTCTTCCCCAACCTCGCGGAGAACGTCTTCGAGCTCTGCAACGTCTTCACCAGCCTGCTCAACAAGGAGGGGGCTCCGCACGTCAAGCTCTACCAGGTGATCTACCCGGGCATGGAGCTGCCCGGCGACGCGCGTGCCGTCCTGCTCGCCCTCGGCCGTCGTCTCGACCTCATGTGCGAGGTCAACCGGTACGGAAAGGGCAAGCTCAGCCTGTCGCTCGCACCCTGACCCTAAGGCTCGACATTGAAGATCTCCCGTTGCGGGCCCGCCAATCGGCGGGCCCGCAAATTTTTGCGGTTCGTTCCCGACCCGTCTCGAGGCGTGTGAAGCCGCAGCCGGACCGCGAGGTCTCCACCGCCGGGAACAAATCTCATCGGGGCTAAGCATTTTTGGAGGTGGGCCGAACCTTAGGTTGAGCTCGCGACGGACAGGCTCCGCGACGGACAGGAGATGTCAATGACTTCGTCGACCTCCGGACCGACTGGTGGTCCCAGCGAGGCTGCCAAGGCGGCCGCCGCGGCGGCGAAGCAAGCCGCCGAAGCAAAGAGCAAGTCGCTCGGCGACAAGGACACCTTCATGAAGCTCCTGGTCGCCCAGCTGAAGTATCAGGACCCGACGAAACCCGCCGACTCGACCGCGTTCCTGGCGCAGACCGCCCAGTTCACGCAGGTCGAGAAGCTGGAAGACATGATCAGCATGTTGCAGTCGCAACGGATGATCGGCGCCAGCGCTCTGATCGGCAAGACGGTCACGTACATGGACGACACCGGCGCCACACAGACCGGTGTGATCAGCTCCGCGAAGCTCAACGGCGACAGCGAACCGACGCTCAAGGTCGGGAACACGGATGTGCAGCTGTCCAAGGTCACGGAAATCTCACAGACCGCCCAGCCCAGCTCATCCGACTGAAAAGGAACCTCCTTCCATGCTGCGTTCTCTTTACTCCGGTATCAGCGGCCTCAACGCGCATCAGCGAATGATCGACGTGACCGGTAACAACATCGCGAACGTGAACACCACCGGCTACAAATCGTCGCAGGTGCAGTTCCAGGACACGCTGAGCCAGATGATGGGCGCCGCCGGGTCCCCGCAGAACGGTCAGGCTGGTACCAACCCCGCGCAGGTCGGTCTCGGTGTCCGGGTCGCCGGCATCACCCAGAACTTCAGCCAGGGCTCCGCGCAGACCACCGGCAAGTCCGGCGACATGATGATCCAGGGTGACGGCTTCTTCATCACCCGCAGCGGCAACGAGAACCTCTACACCCGTGCCGGGTCGTTCTTCTTCGACTCCAACGGCACGCTGACCACCACGACCGGCGAGCCCGTGCAGGGCTGGACCGCGGTCGACGGCGAGGTCAACACGGCGGGGAAGCCGGGCGACATCAGGATGCCGCTGGGGGCCACCATCCCGCCGGAGGAGACCACCACGATGACGCTCAAGGGCAACCTCAGCAGCGACAACATCCCGGACGTCAACAACCCGGACAACTATGGCGTGGAGGACACCGGAGCCGGTCTTCCCGGCTACGTCACGTCGATCCCGGTGAAGGTCTTCGACGATCAGGGCAGCACGCGCACGGTGACCGCCAAGTTCACCCGTACCGCGAACGACAACACCGCGAACACCTCCACCTGGCGGGTGCAGATGCTCGGTGAGCCCACCCAGATCGACGACGGCTCCGGCAACATGGTCGACAACGTCGTCGGCGACCCCGTGGAGGTCCAGTTCGAGGCCGGCAAACCGCTGGGCCTGAACAACCTCGGCCAGGTCGAGATCGCCGGTTACAAGGTCGACATGACCGATGTGACCTCGTACTCCGGCCTCACCGACGCCCGGGTGTTCGACACCGACGGCCAGACGGCAGGCGCTCTCACCTCGCTCTCCTACACCGTCTCCGACACCGGCGAGATCATCGGCGTCTACAGCAACGGCTTGAAGCAAACGCTCGGCCAGGTCGCGATGGCGACGTTCAAGAACGTGGCCGGCCTGGAGAAGGTCGGCAACTCGCTGTACCGGACGTCGGTCAACTCCGGGTACGCCCAGGTGGGCCAGCCCGGCAGCCCCGGCATGGGTCAAGTCATCTCCGGCGCGCTGGAGATGTCGAACGTCGACCTCGCACAGGAGTTCACCAACCTGGTCGTCGCCCAGCGCGGCTTCCAGGCGAACTCCCGCATCATCACCACCTCCGACGAGATCCTCCAGGAGCTCGTCAGCATGAAGCGCTGATCCAGGTTTCCGGCCGGCGGCCGGGGCGGGCACTCGTGCCTGTCCCGGCCGCCGTCGTACTCCCGGAAACCCGGTGCCGGCGACGAGCTTCGCACCCGAACAGCGACCGGCTCGATCTCATCGGCAACCGAGGTCGCGCCGAAGTACCTAGTGACGGGCCACGGAGGGCCCCACCAGCCAAGACAGACCAAGGACGGAAGTCGTGATTCTCGTAACCCGCATCAACGGTTCGGTGTTCGCACTGAATCCGGATCTGGTCGAGCGCGTCGATTGCACGCCCGACACGGTCGTGACTCTGGTGGATGGCACGAAGTACATCATCTCCGAGTCCGTCCCCGAGTTCGTCGACTCGGTGCGTCACTACCGCGCTTCGCTGATCGCCCAGGCGAGCCGCATGGAGACCGAGCCTGCGACGCCCACTCATTCCTCTCTCGCCACCTCGTCGTCCGCCGACGACGAGATCGACGCCAAGGTGCTCCCGCTGCACCGAAAGGAACGCTGATGGACCTCGCAAGCATCATTGGTGTAGTCGCCGGTCTGGCGATCGTCTTCCTGGTCCAGGCTGTGGAGGGCGGCAACCCCGCTTCCATCATGCTGTGGCCCTCGATGCTCCTGGTCTTCGGCGGCGGTTTCGCCGCTGCCATGGCCGGTGGCGTCATGAAGGACACCAAGGCCTTCGGCGCTCAGCTCAAGAAGGGCTTCACCAACAAGGTCACTCCGCCCGCCGTGCTGCTCGACAGCGTCGTGAAGCTGGCCGAGCGGGCCCGCCGCGAGGGCCTGCTGGCCCTCGAGGACGCGGTCAAGACGGTCGAGCACCCGTTCCTCAAGCGCGGTCTGCAGCTCGCCATCGACGGCACCGACCCGGACGAGCTGCACGACATCCTGCACGCCGAGGTCGCCGCGAAGAAGAAGGCCGACAAGGCCGGTGTGAAGTTCTTCGAGTCGTGGGGTGGCTACGCCCCGACCATCGGCATCATCGGCACGGTCATGGGCCTGGTGCTCGTCATGGAGAACCTGGACAAGCCCGAGACGCTCGGCCACTCGATCGCTGCGGCGTTCTGCGCGACCCTCTGGGGCGTGCTCAGCGCCAACATGATCCTCCTGCCGATGGGCGCCCGCCTGGCTCGCCTGAGCGCGATCGAGGCGGAGGAGATGGAGCTGGTCATCGACGGAGTGCTGGCGATCCAGGCGGGCTCCAACCCGCGCCTGGTCGCGCAGAAGCTCCGTAGCCTGCTCCCGCCGGACGAGATGAAGAAGGCCGAAGCAGCCGCGTCGACGAAGAAGGCAGCCTGATAGATGAGTTCTGCTGGTGGCGGCTCACGGCGCAAGAAGGCGCACGAGGAGCACGAGGAGCACGTCAACCACGAGCGCTGGCTCGTGTCATATGCCGACATGATGACCCTGCTGTTCGTGCTCTTCGTGGTGCTCTACGCGATGAGCACCGTGGACCAGAAGAAGTTCGCTGAGCTGGCCGCAGGCCTCTCCGCCGGGTTCGGCGCGGACAGCGTGGCCTTCACCGGCCAGTCGGCGCCGCTCGACGGGGCCGCCAACGAGGCGCAGGTGGTGCAGATCGACCCGGGCTCCAACCCCGGCGACGGCACCTCCGGCACCGAGGGCCTGAACCAGAAGCAGCTCGAAGCGGTCGAGGCGGCTCTCAAGGCCGAGGACCGCAAGAACGCTTCGGCGAACGCCGAGAAGGCGGCCCAGGAGGCCGAGGACCTCAAGAAGCTCGAGAACAAGATCTCCGACGCCCTCGCCAAGGACAAGCTGCTCGGCAACGCGAAGTTCACCATCGACTCGCGGGGCCTGATCGTCACCATCGTGACCAACGAGGTCGTGTTCGCCGGCAACCGGGCCGAGCTGCAGACCGGTGGCAAGAAGATCCTCAAGGCCATCGCTCCGGCGCTCTCCAAGCTGCCGAACAAGATCGAGGTGGACGGTCACACCAACCAGCTCAAGAGCAAGACGACGTACTACCCCAGCGGCTGGGAGCTCTCGTCCGCTCGTGCGTCGACCGTGGTCCGGTACTTCACGGAGCACGACATCGCGAAGAAGCGCCTCAGCGCGGTGGGCTTCTCCGACACCAAGCCGCTGCTCGACCCGGCCGACCCCCGGTCGGTCACCCAGAACCGCCGGGTGGACGTCATCGTCCTGACGACGCTCACCGCCGACCAAGCAGCGCTGCTGCCCTCGGCGGCCGGCTCGGACGCGAAGCTGCACGCCGGTCAGACCACCGCCGAGGCTAAGGCCGAGGCCGCGGCTGCCGAGAAGACCACCACCGACTCCACCACTGACAACGACTGACGAGAGGGGTTCCGATATGAGCAAGGACGAGAAGGACACCGCCGCCGCTGAGGCGCCGAAGAAGTCCAACAAGATGCTGATCATGATCGTGGCCATCGCGCTGGTCGTGCTCGGTGGCGGCGGCGCCGGAGCGTTCTTCATGCTCCGCGGCGACTCGGCCGAGGCCGCCGAGGAGGCGCCGGCCAAGGGCATCGTCACGGCGATCGACAACACGATCACCGTGAACCTGGCGGACGGCCACTACCTCAAGATGGGCTTCGCGCTCCAGCAGACCGCGGAGTCCGGCACGCACGAGGTCGACCTCAACCAGGCTCTCAACCTCGCGATCGAGACCTACACCGGCCGGGAGGTCGCCGAGCTCTCCACCGACAAGGGCCGCGAGGCGGTCAAGGCGGAGTTCCTCGAGAAGCTGATCGAGGCGTACACCGAGGAGGACCACGAGATGGTGATGGACGTCTACTACACCTCCTTCGTCACGCAGTAACCGATCGGCACGGATGGGCAGGTTCCCCCAGGGGACCTGCCCATCAGTCGTAAACGGGCATAAAGCGCCACCTCGGCTCAGCGGCTCGCGAACTGAGCCGATGAGGACGACGTGACCAAGTCGTCCTCCGCGGTCTCCGCCGCCCGCTCCCCCGGCAAGATGTCACGTCGCGGCCAAGGCGGAGGGCCCGCGCCGTACGACTTCCGGCGGCCGATCAAGCTGTCCCGGGAACACGTCCGCACGCTGCAGATCGCGTTCGAGACGTACGCGCGCAGTTGCGGGACCTTGCTGACGACCAGACTCCGGGCGGTCAGCAACTGCTCCCTGATCTCCATCGAGCAGCTGAACTACGACGAGTACGTCGCCGCGCTCGCCAACCCCACGATCATCGCGGTGGTCTCCCTCGACCCGCTGCCCGGCACGGTGCTGCTGGAGATCGCGCAGTCGGCAGTGATGACCGCGATCGACCACATGCTCGGCGGCCCCGGCGGCACCCAGCCGGAGCGGCCGCTGACCGAGGTGGAGATGCCGCTGCTGCGCAGCCTGGTCGAGCGGATGCTGGGCGAGCTGCGGTACGGCTTCGAGACGCTGGTGGACATCACGCCGCATCTCAAGGAGATCGAGTACAACGCGCAGTTCCTCCGGGCCCACGCCCCCGGCGACGCCGTCGTGATCGCCTCGTTCGAGATGAAGATCGGCGCGGAGGAGTGCATCTCCACCCTCTGCCTGCCGTTCAACACCATCCTGCCGGTGCTGTCCCGCACCGAGACGATCGTGCTGAGCGCGGCCGAGCGACAGGCCAAGGACCGCGCGCTGCGGAACCTGACGGCCGGACTTTCCGCAGCTCCGATCGACGTAGCAGTGCGATTCCAGCCCATTCGGATGCGTACCGATGACATCGTGGATCTACGCCCCGGGGATGTCGTGCCGCTGGGACACGCGACCAGCCGGCCGCTCGAGGTGACCGTCAACGACATCGTCTTCGCTCATGCAGTTCCCGGTAACCAGGGCGCCCGGCTGGCCTGTCTCGTCGTGCCGTCGCCCCACGAGAGCTCGTCCAAGGAGTCTGGCCCCCAATGACAGCGCCCACCATGACCGCGCCACAGCTGGCGCTCGCCCGGAACGCCGCCGAGGCCGCGCTGGCCGTCCTTCCCACCAGCCGGGCGCTGTTCGCCGCCGATCCGCTGATCCCCGACGAGTCGACGGTGATCGAGGGGCAGGCGGTCACCGCGCGCTTCACCGGCGCGGCCTCCGGCGAGGTCGTGGTGGTCGTCGGACAGGACCTGGCGGACGCGCTGCGGGAGAGCCCGCTCGGCGAGCTGGACCTGACCGCGGCGGTCCGGCCGGCGCTGGAGGCGGCGGCCCGGGTGTTCGGCCCGGTGGTGCTCGACCCGGGTCAGCTGATGGACCCGGAGGTCGCGCTCAGCGCGCTGGCCGCGAAGGAGGGCGCGGTGGCGGTGCCACTGCGCGACGAGGAGGCGGTACGCGCCGTCGTCGCCCTGGCGCTGAGCGCGTGGCCCGGTGAGGATCCGGCCGGCGGGCTCGCCCAGCAGGGCCCCCGGATGGCCGCCGTGATGGGCGGCGGACGCGGTGGCGGGCTGGACATGCTGCACGACGTCGAGATGGAGGTCTCGGCCGAGCTGGGCCGGACCCGGATGAGCGTGCGGGAGCTGCTCTCGCTGACCCCGGGCGCCATCGTCGAGCTGGACCGGGCCGCCGGCAGTCCGGCCGATCTGCTGGTCAACGGCCGGCTGATCGCCCGGGGCGAGGTCGTGGTGGTCGACGAGAACTTCGGCATCCGGATCACCGAGATCGTCGCGCCCGGCGCCGAGTAGGAGTCACCGTCTTGTTCCAGCTCTTGCTCCAGGTCGGTATCACGCTGCTGGTCGTCCTGCTGATGATGTGGGGGCTGGCCCGGGTGATCCGGCGGCCGTTCGGCCTGCGCGGCAACGACGCGCTCATGGTTCTCGGCACTCAGCAGGTGGGCCGGGGTGCGGCCGTGGCCGTGGTCCGGGTGGCGGATCGGGCGCTCGTCATCGGCATCACCGACACCCAGGTCAGCCTCCTCGTCGAGCACGATCTCGGGGCGTTCGAGAGCGAGCCCGAGGAGGAGCACATCCCGGTCGATCTCGAAGGGGACGACCTGCCCGGACGGCATCCGGCGGCGACCGGCGGGCGGCTCGAGGGCTCACTGCTCTCGCCGCGGACCTGGACGTCGGCGGTGGACTTCCTTCGCGAGCGAACGGCACGGCCCGAGCGAACTGCGAGGCGATGATGCGACGCGCGATCCTGCTCCTGATGGCGGCGGCGGGGCTGGCCCTGGTTCTCCTGCCGGGAGCGGTGTCCGCCATGCCCCGGCACGCTCCCGTGGCGCAGGCGCAGGCGCCGGTCGCGCAGGCGCCGGTCGCGCAGGCCCCGGTCGCGCAGGGGCCGGTCGCGCAGGCCCCGATCGCGCGGGCGCCGGCGCCGCCGTCGCCGCCTTCGATCAACCTCAACATCAACGGTACGAACCCCGACGGCTCCCGCCCGGCCTCGTCGCTGGTGATCGTTCTCGGTCTGACCGCGCTCTCCGTGGCACCCGCGCTGCTGCTGCTCTGCACGTCGTTCACCAAGGTCTTCATGGTGCTCGGCATCACCCGCAACGCGCTCGGCCTGACCACCATGCCGCCCAACCAGGTGCTCGCCGGGCTGGCGCTGTTCCTGAGCCTGTTCATCATGGGGCCGACCGTCTCGTCGATCAACGACGTCGGCGTGCAGCCCTATCTGGCCGGCGACAAGACCCAGTCGCAGGCGTTCCAGGACGGCGTCGAGCCGCTGCGCGACTTCATGTCCGAGGTGACCCGCGAGGACGAGGTCGCGCTGCTGATCAGGGTCTCCGGCGAGGAGCAGCCGGCGAACATGGACGACGTCCCGCTGACCACGCTGATCCCGGCGTTCGTCCTCTCCGAGCTGCGGGCCGCGTTCATCATCGGGTTCGTCATCTTCATCCCGTTCCTGATCATCGACCTCGTGGTGTCCGCGTCGCTGATGTCGCTGGGCATGATGATGCTGCCCCCGGTGACAGTGGCGCTGCCGTTCAAGCTGTTGCTGTTCGTGCTGGTCGACGGCTGGGGCCTGATCATCACGGCGCTGGTGGGCTCGTACTGAGGTCATGAACTTCGAAGTCGCCACCGCGGAGTTCCTGGCGGTCATGCTGGGAACGGTCCGCACCGGCGCCTGGATGATGCTCTGCCCGCCGTTCAACTCACGACTCATTCCGGTGCAGGTCAAGGCGCTGCTCTCGGTCGGCCTGACGCTGCCGATGGCGCCGTACCTGCGGGCGACCGTGCCGAGCCTGGACACCCAGGACCTGATCTTCAGCGCGGCCCTGCAGTTCTTCATCGGCGCCACGCTCGGCTTCATCACGCTGATGCTCTTCGCCGCCCTGCAGGCCGCCGGTGATCTGCTCGACCTCTTCGGCGGCCTCACGCTGGCCTCGGCCTACGACCCGCTGTCGCTGAGTCAGAGCTCGATCTTCGGCCGGTTCTACAACCTGGTGGCGGTCACCCTGCTCTTCGCCAGCGACGGGCACCAGTTGATCCTGCGCGGCTTCCTGCAGAGTTTCCGGACCATGCCGCTGGACACCGGGTTCGACACCGAGACCTCGATCCAGGTGCTGGTCCGCGGCGTGGCCGAGATGTTCCTGGCCGGGCTGCAGATCGCCGGCCCGCTGATCGCGGTGCTCTTCCTCGCCGACGTCGCGCTGGGCCTGCTGAACCGGGTGGCGCCGGCGCTCAACGCGTTCCAGCTCGGCTTCCCCGTGAAGATCTTCCTGGTGGTGACGCTCTCCGGCCTCGCCATCACGATGCTGCCGGCCGTGCTCAACGTCCTCGTCGAGAAGTCGGTCACCGTTGTCGTCCGTCTCGGCGGCGGCTGAACCCGCAGGAGGTGAGATGTCCGGCGAGAAGACCGAACAACCGACAGCCCAGAAGCTCAAGAAGGCCAAGCAAGAGGGCCAGATCGGCAAGACCCAGGACCTCGGCGCCTGGGTCGGCATCCTGGCCGCCAGCATCATGCTGCCGCGCACCCTGAGCAAGGCGATGGAGCAGGCGCAGGGCCTGATGGAGAAGATCCCGGACACCGTCCAGAACCCGGACCCGGGCAAGGCCATCGCGATCATGAAGGAGGCGCTGACCGGCGTGGTGTGGGCGGTGCTGCCGCTCGCGCTGACGATGATGCTGGTCGGCGTCGCGGGCGCCGGCGCGCAGGGCGGCATCCGGGTGGCGACCAAGCTGTTCAAGCCGCAGTTCAAACGGCTCAACCCGCTGCCCGGCATCAAGCGGATGTTCGGTGCGCAGTCGCTCTGGGAGGCGACGAAGGCGCTGGTCAAGACGGGTGTGCTGACCGGCGTGCTGTACATGACGATGAAGGACATCGTGCCGAAGCTGATGCAGGCCGGTCAGCTGCCGCTCGCGTCCACCCTCAAGATCGTCAGTGACGCCTCGATCTCGCTGATCCGCGCCGCCGCGGCGGCCGGCATCGTGATGGCGGCGGCCGACTACTTCGTGGTGAAGCGGCGCACCAACAAGCAGCTGCGGATGAGCAAGGAGGAGGTCAAGCAGGAGTACAAGAACACCGAGGGTGACCCGCTCATCAAGGGCCAGATCCGGGCCCGGCAGCTGGCGATGGCCCGCAGCCGGCAGATGGCCGACGTGCCCACCGCGGACGTCGTGGTGGTCAACCCGGTGCATGTCGCTGTCGCTCTGCGGTACGAACCGGAGAAGGGCGCGCCGCGAGTGGTGGCGATGGGCAAGGGCCCGATCGCGGCAAAGATCCGTGACATCGCCACCGAGAACCGTGTCCCGATGGTGCAGGACGTGCCGCTGGCCCGGTCGCTGCACGACAGCTGCGAGATCGGGCAGGAGATCCCGGCCGAGTTCTTCGGCGCGGTGGCGAAGGTCCTGGCGTTCGTGATGAGCCTGAAGTCGAAGGGCTCGGCGGCCGGTCTGCACCAGAGTCCGAACGCTGTCGCGGTGTGACACTCCGGCGTGTCGGCTCGTAACTGACGGGGTTCCTGTGGCATAACGGAAAATTCCGGAGATTTCCTCACATCGCGGTCGGTGAGCAGGGAAGATCGGTGCGTGGCGGTGCCATAGCGGCCTCAGTGACACGGCGAGTGATCGCCGGGGGCTTCGCATCGCCCGGACTGCCCATGCTCGGAAGGTGCCGTGAAGAAGCAGAGCCTCAGCAAGTTCGCCGTACCCGTCGGGGTCGTCGGCATCATCCTCATGATGGTCGTACCCCTGCCGACCTTCCTGCTCGACCTGCTGATCGCCGTGAACATCACGGCCGCCCTGTTGACCCTGCTGATCTCCATGTTCGTCCAGAAGCCGCTGGACTTCGCTGTCTTCCCGGCGCTGCTGCTGGTCATGACGCTGTTCCGGCTGGCACTCAACATCAGCGCGACCCGGCTGGTGCTGCGCGACGGTGACGCCGGCAAGGTGATCCACGCGTTCGGCAGCTTCGTCGTCGGTGGCAACCTGGTCATCGGTCTGGTGATCTTCTCGATCCTGGTGATCGTCCAGATGATCGTGGTGACCAAGGGCGCCGAGCGGGTCGCCGAGGTCGGCGCCCGCTTCACCCTCGACGCGATGCCCGGCAAGCAGATGGCGATCGACGCCGACCTCAACGCCGGCCTGATCGACGAGTCGGAGGCGAGGAGGCGCCGCGCCGAGGTGTCGTCCGAGGCCGACTTCTACGGCGCCATGGACGGTGGCTCGAAGTTCGTCAAGGGCGACGCCATCGCCGCCATCATCATCACCGTCATCAACCTGGTCGGCGGCTTCGCGATCGGCATCATGCAGGCCGGTATGGCACCGGTCGACGCGATGAACCACTACAGCATGCTGAGCATCGGCGACGGCCTGGTCTCCCAGATCCCGGCGCTGCTGCTCTCGGTCGCCACCGGTCTGATCGTGACCCGGTCGGCCACCTCCGGCGACATGGGTTCCAGCGTCACCACCCAGCTCAGCCAGAACAAGCTGGCCCTGCGCATCGGCGGGGGCGCCGCGCTCGCCCTCTGCGTCATCCCGGGCCTGCCGAAACTGCCGTTCCTGTTGGTCGGCGGCGCGGTCCTGGCGATCGCGCAGCGGGTCAAGGAGCCGGTGCCGGAGACGGCCGAGGAGGCCATCGCGGCCGAGGCGGTCGACATGCCCGCGCCCGACTCGCCGGAGCAGCTGCTCGGCGAGATGCGGATCGACCCGCTGGAACTCGCGCTCGCGCCGGACCTGGTCGACCTGGTCGACGCGAGCAGTGGGGACCTGCTCGACCGGGTACGCGCGCTCCGCCGCAAGATGGCCATGGAACTCGGCGTGATCATGCCGCCGGTGCGTACCCGGGACGACCTGGACCTGCCGCTCTCCTCGTACGCGATCCGGATCTCCGGTGTCGACGCCGGCACCGGCCAGGCGCCGCCGGGCGCGGTGCTCGCCATCGGCGAGGGCCTGCAGGCGCTGCCCGGACGAGCCGGTGTGGAACCGGTCTTCGGCCTGGCCGGCAAGTGGGTGCCCGCCGAGCTGCACTACCAGGCCGAGCTCTCCGGAGCGACGGTGGTGGACCGCGCCTCGGTGATCATCACGCACCTCGCCGAGATCGTCCGGAGCAATGCGAGCCGGCTGCTCGGCCGCGAGGACGTCCGCGCGCTGACCGAGATGGTGAAGCGCACGCATCCGGTCGTGGTCGAGGAACTGACGCCGGGCCTGCTCAGCCTCGGTCAGATCCAGAAGGTGCTGCAGGCGATGCTCGACGAGGGCGTGCCGATCCGCGACCTGGTCCGGATCTTCGAGGCGCTCTCCCTGCGCGCCAAGTCGACGAACGATCACGACAGCCTGGTGGAGGCGGCGCGCGGCGCCCTCGGCCCGGCGATCGCCGCCCAGTACACGACGGCCGGGCGGCTCACCGTGATCACGCTCGACCCGATGCTCGAGCAGAGCCTGCTCGAGTCGTTGCGGCCCAGCGACACCGGCGCCTTCATGGCGATCGACGGCATGCGTGCCGAGTCGATCGTCAGTGAGGCCAGCCGGCTCGCCGAAGCCGCCGAGCAGCAGGGCCTCAACCCGGTCCTGGCCTGCTCCCCACAACTGCGGCTGCCACTGATGCGACTGCTGCGGGCCGGCTCCCGCCGGGTGCAGGTGCTGTCGTACAGCGAAATCTCTGGTTCCACCGCACAGATCGAGACGATAGGGGTGGTGAACGGTGCCTACGCGGGTGCTGCTTGAGGGGCCGACCATCGAGCCGCTGCTGGCTCAGGTACGTGACGAGTACGGCTCCGGCGTGAAGATCATTTCCGCCGACAAGGTACGAAGCGGTGGTATCGGGGGCTTCTTCGCGAAGCAGCACTACGAGCTTTCCGTCGAGGTACCGGATCCGACCGAGGACAGTGATGACATGGCGCAACAAACCGTTGCCGGTAACAACCCCAACAACTTCGAGCGCCTGCTCGAACAGGCCGAATCCCAGGACCGGGTGACCACCGAGCCGGGGCAGTCCCCGGACCTGCGCGCGCAGCGTGAGGGCCGCGCCGCCGGGCTCGGCGACACCGGGGCGGCCTTCGCGGATCTGATGGCCGGCCTCGACGTCGCGAGCCATCCGGCCGGCGGCGGCCCGGCCCGGGCAACGGCCCGGCCCCGGCAGACCGAGACACGGGAGGACACCCCGACGGTACGGCCGTTCCGCCCGTCCGCCGCGGGAGGAGCAGCGGTGAACCGGCCGCTGCCGGCCGCGCTGCCCACGGTGCCGAGCTTCCCGGCCCGGCCGGGTGCGGCAGCGCCGAAGGAGCCGCCGATGCCGTCACCGCCGTCCATGCCGCCGCACCCGTCGCAGCCGGCCGCGGCCCAGGTGTCGCCGGCCCCGATGCCGACCGCTCCGATGCCGCCGACCGGGTCACCCCGCAGCGGCATGGCGCCGCCGATGACCTCGGCTCCGATGCCCTCGATGCCGATGACGTCGGCTCCGATGCCGCACATGCCGGAACCGGTCGCGCCGATCCGCACGGCGATGTCCGCGCAGGCGCGGGCCGCCACGCCGACACCGCTGCGGACCTCCGAGCCGACAGCCGTGCCGGCCCGGGCGGCGACCGCGGCGCCGTTCAGCCCGGCGCCGGTGCGCTCCGCGGCCGAGGTGTACGGACTGGACGAGACGCCCGAACCGGTCTCGCCGGCCGCCCCGCCGGTCGCCGCCGCCCCACCGGCGCCCGTACCGGCCCTGCGCTCCGGTGACCTGGACGCGGTGCAGCGCAACCTCGTGACGGTCGGCATGCCGGAGGAGATGGCTCGCCAGATCACCGGCGGGGACACGTACGCGGGGGTGCTCAGCGTCCTCGCGGCCCGGCCCGCCGCACCCGGCATCCCGGACGGACCCGGCGAGATCCTGGTCCTGGCCGGTGAGGTGCACACCGCCGTGCCGATCGCCAAGATGCTGCTCGAACAGGTCCACGTGGATCAGAGCCATCTGCTGCTGGCCGGGCCCTCCACGGCCGGTACCGGGCTGCACTCGTCGCGGCTCATCTCCAGCCGGGGCGCGGCCGAGTCACGCTCCGACAAGCTGCAGAACGCCGATCACTCGTGGATCGTGGTGATCGACGCGCCGGTCGGCGGCACCGACCCGTTCTGGGTGAACGACATGTGCGACGCTCTCGGCGCCACCGCGCTCTGGGCCGTCGTCGACGCCACCCGCAAGACCGCGGACACCGCCCGCCACCTGCGCGGACTCGGTGACGTGGAAGCGCTCGTGGTGCACAGCGTGGAGCTCACCGCCGACCCGGCCTCGGTGCTCGGGCTGGACGTGCCGATCTTCTCGCTGGACGGCAAGCCGGCCACCCCGCACGCGTGGGCGGCGATGCTCTGCGCCCGGATCGCGGCCGAGGTGATGCCGTCCGCGGCCTCGCCGCGCCGGGGAACCCGCGCCAACCGGCGATGATCCGGCCGTCGGTTCTGCTGTTCGCGCTGCTGATCAGCGCGCCGGCCTGGTACCGCCTGCTCTTCGACCAGCTCGACTTCGTGCAGGTGCTGATCCGGTTCCTGATCGCGGTGCCGATCGCCGCGCTGCTGCTGGCCGCGCTGCGTTTCATCATGGCCGGCTATCGGAAGGACCCGGAGTCCACGCCGGTCACGCCCGAACCGACGGACCCGGCACCACCGTCCTGACCCTTCTCATCACCGACCCGGCACCACCGTGCTGACCGTTTCTCATCACCGGCCCGACAGCTACCGGAACGACGACGACCACCCGCGTGCTGCGGGTGGTCGTCGCGCGTATCGCTGTCAGGCCTCGACGTCCACCCGCCCGGCCGGAACCGTCCGGCGGGTGGCGTTCGGCGCCGGCTCGGCCGGCAGGTCCGCGGCACCGCCCTGCGCCGCGCCACCCCGGCGGCCCGGTCCACCGGCCTCCGCGAACTGCTGGCGGGCCTGCTGCTGCGCGGTGCCCTGGCGCAGATCGAGGGTGCAGTTCCCGAAGCCGGATTCCTCCAGTTCGCGGCGCAGGTCGTCGAGGGACGACCGGAGCGCCTCGGTGCCGGCCTCGGTGCCGCCGGAGAGCTGCACGGAGATGTCGCCGTTCCGGATCTCCGCCACCACCTGGACCGGTCCGAGGTCGACCGGGTGCAGGTGCACGGTTAGCCGGTGCACGCCGTCCGCGTCCAGCCGCAGCGGAACGATCCGCATCGCGAGCTGGTTCGCCGTCGGGCCCGGGATCGGCGTGGACGGCGGCGGGGCCGGAACGTCCGCGGCCGGTGCGGTGGTTGCGGCAGGCGCCGCGGCCTGCGGCCCCGTCACTCCTGCCGGACCAGCGGGTACGCCGCCGGGCACGCCCGCCTCGACCGGAGACCCACCGGGTACGCCGGTCGGCAGCGCACCCGGACCGCCGGCAGCCGGAGCCGCGCCGTCGGTGGTGGCCGTCTCCGGTGACCCGAACTGCTCAGCACCGGTTCCGCCGCCGCCGCTGCTCGCTGAGCCGCCGCCGGTGTTCGAGGCGGAGGTGTCAGCGACGGGTCCCGCGTCGGCCGCGGGCGCGGCCGTGGCGTTCTCCCCGATGGCGTTCTGCCCGGTGGCGGGCGTCGTGGTCCCGGCGATCGCCGGGGTGGCGCCGGCCGGCTGGCCGGTTGCGGTGGCCGCGCCGGTCGCCGGTGCCGCAGCGGTCTGCGTCGCGTCCGGGCTCGCCGCGGCCGTCGCGGCCGGGTCCGGTGTGAGTCCCGCGGTGGAGGGTGGCGCCGCCTGGCCCTGCGGGGCCTCGCCCGGGACCGGTCCGGTGGCGGTGGCGCCGGCCTGCTCCACTGCCGCGTCGGCGCCGGCCGGCGTGGCGGACTGCGGCACCTGGGCGGTGGCGGCGGGGGTGCCGGTGGCCGCCGGAGCGGTGGCGGCCGGGGTGGCCGCGACTCCGGTCACCGACAGGGCGCCGGTGGACGTGCCGGTGGTGCCTTCGGTGCCCTCCGCCGGGGTCGCGACCGGCTGCGGCGCGGCCATCGTGGTCATCGCCGCCAGAACGCCGGGGTCGGCGCCGGCAGTGGCCTCGGTCTCGGTGCCCTCGGCTTCCGCGGTCTCGGTTCCGGCGCTCTCGGTTCCGGCGGTTCCGGTTCCGGCGGTGATAGACGCGGCCGCGTCGCCGGTTCCCGGGGTTTCGGCGGTGGTTCCGGTGACCTGCTCGGCGTCCTGGCCGGCGCTCTTGGCGGCGGGACGGCCCGATACCCGTTCGCCGGCGGCGCCGGGGGTGGCCCGGTCTGTCGTGGCCCGGTCGGTCGTGGCGCGGTCCGTGGATGCGCGGTCCGTGGTGGCACGGTCGGCGGTGGCACGGTCGGCGGTGGCCCGGTCGGTCGTGGTGCGGTCGGTGGTGGCGCGCTCGGCCGGCGTGCGCGTATCGGCGCGGTTGACGACAGGCCGGACCGTGGCGCCCCGGTACGCGGACGCCCGGTCGGCGGCGGCCCTGTCGGCGGCGGCCCGGCTCGTGGCTGCCCGCTCGGTGGCTGCCCGGTCCGTGGCTGTCCGGTCGGCGGCTGCGCGGTTGGAGGCGGCCCTGGTCAGGGCGGCGGCCCGCGTGGCGGCGGCCCGGTCGGCTGCCGCGCGCTGGTTCGCCGCTGCCCGGTCGTCGGCCGCGGTGCGCTGGGCTGCGGCTCGGTCGGCCGCCGCGGTGCGCTCGGCAGCGGTGCGGTCGGAGGCCTCCCGGGACGTCTTCGCCGCGGCGGCTGCCTTGTCCTCCTCGCCGCCGGGACGGCCCATCTCGGCCGAGAGAGCCGACCCGAAGTCCGCGCCTCCCTCATCCCGCCGGCCCGACGAACGGCGGGTGCTCTCGGTCGTGGGCCGGCGATCGGGACCCGTCACGGAAGTCGGCATGGGGTCATCTCTCCTGTTCCGGGTTTGGTCAGCCGCCGAGCGCGGCCAGAGCCTTCTGGACCTTCGGGACGTACGCCTGCGTCTCCGCGAACGGCGGGATTCCGTCGTACTTGCGCACCGCGCCACCGCCCGCGTTGTAGGCGGCCAGGGCCAGCGGCACCGACTTGAACTCCTTCAACAGCGAGGAGAGCATCTTCGCGGCGCCGTCCACGGCCTGCGCCGGGTCGAACGAGTCCTTGACTCCCAGACCGCGTGCGGTCGACGGCATGAGCTGCATCAGCCCCTGGGCGCCGGCCTTGCTGACCGCCCTCGGGTCGTACCCGGACTCCACCTTCGCGACCGCGGCGAGCAGCTTCGGCGAGATGCCGTGACGGGCGCCGGCCTGGTTGAACAGGTCGGCGTACGGCACACCGGTGACGCCACCGCCGGTGGTCCGCAGGCCGGCCGGCCGCAGCGCGGACATGTCCTGGACGGCGGCGGCGGGCACGGTGTCGAGGACGCGACGGATGTGGCTCGGCGTCTCGTACACAGATTGGATCTTGACCCGGTCGCCGGGTTTCGGCGCCGCGATCATCTTGTTGTCGCCGAGGTAGATCGCGACGTGGTCGACGGGTGTGTTGAACGCGAGGATGTCGCCCGGCTTGGCATCGGCGATGCTCGCCACCGGGCGCCCCGCGCGGGCCTGCTGCCAGGAGTTACGGGGGACCTGCACGCCGAGGTCCTGGTAGGCCTTCTGGACCAGGGCCGAGCAGTCCAGGCCCTTGGCCGGGTTCTCGCTGCCGAAGACGTACGGCGTACCCAGGTATTTCTTGGCTGCCGCGACGACGTCGGCCCCGCTCGGTCCGGCGGTTCCGGGCTGAGCGACGCCGGCGCCCGTCGCGTCGGCCAGCGCCGATGCGAACTTGGTGCCCGAGGTGCCGGCGGCCGTGGTCGACGGCGGCGGGTTGAGTCCGAGTTGTTCCTTGAGCTCGGCGACGCGGGACAGGACCCCGCTGACACCCATGGACGTCATCGCCGGCTCCCGTCGTCAGAGCCGGAGGCAGCCCGCCGAGCCTTCGAGGTGACTGCCAGTTCATCGAGGTTGGCCTGGTCGACGCGGAGATCGTGGTCGCGGACGGCCTCGGCATGCCGTTCGCCGAGCATCTCCACCGCACGCCGCTTCTTGGCGGACTCGGTGAGCGCGGCCATCTTCTCCCGCTCGAGGTCCTCGGCGTCGGTGACCATGCGCTGCGCGGAGAAGAGGCCGGCGGCCAGGGACTGCCGCGCCACCAGCGAGGCGACCATGGCACGTGCGGTGCCCTCGGTCGGCGCCTGGGCGCCAATCAGATCGAGCCGGCGGCGTTTGACCAGGGCTTCGGCTTCACGGATCTCGGCCCGGGACTGAATGACCGCGCCGCGGGCGGCATCCTCCTGCGCCTTCCGGGCACGAAGTACGGGTCCGAGTCGGAACAAGCGGTTCACGTTCGCCTCCTACCGGGGCCGGGAGGGCCCTCACATGACCGCTTCGGCGTGCGACCCGATTCGCTGAGCCCCTGCACCCGCTCTGCAACCGGCGTAACGCCCGTCACAATCCGTTCCCGCCAGCCCCCGCCCGCGCCGTGCCCCGGCGGGACCGGCAGTGGGCGGGTACCCGGGTGGGTCAGGTGGTGGCTATCAGGGCTCTCAGCTGGGCCCAGGCGTCCTCGGCGGTCAGGCGTTCGTCCAGGTCCTGGCGGAGGAAGGCGCTGATCTGGGGCCACGCGGCGTTGGCCCGGTCGGCGTCCGGGTTGGTGCCCTGCACGTAGGCGCCGATCTCCACGAGTTCGCGTACCTCGCGGTGGGCGGCCATCAGGCGGCGCAGCTCGGCGGCGTCCGCCCGCTGCTCCCGGGTAGTGATCTTGTTGGCGACCCGGGAGATCGAGTCGAGGGCCTGGATCGCCGGGAAGTGGCCGGCCGTGGCGAGCTTGCGGTCCAGCACGATGTGCCCGTCGAGGATCGACCGGGCCGCGTCGGCGATCGGCTCGTTGTGGTCGTCGCCCTCGACCAGCACGGTGTAGAGGCCGGTGATGCTGCCCCGCGCGCCCGGGCCGGCCCGTTCCAGCAGGGCGGCGAGCATCGCGAAGACCGACGGCGGATAGCCGCGGGTGGCGGGCGGCTCGCCGACCGAGAGGCCGACCTCGCGCTGCGCCATCGCCGCCCGGGTCACGCTGTCCATCATCAGCAGCACGTCGGCGCCCTCGTCCCGGTAGTACTCGGCGATCCGGGTGGCGACCGAGCCGGCCCGGAGCCGGACCAGCGGCGGGGTGTCCGAGGTGGCGATCACGACGACCGAGCGGGCCAGGCCCTCCTCGCCGAGGTCGTGCTCGATGAACTCGCGTACTTCCCGGCCGCGCTCACCGACCAGGGCGACCACGTTCAGCTCGGCCGAGGTGCCGCGCGTGATCATGCTCATCAGCGTCGACTTGCCGACGCCGGAGCCGGCGAAGATGCCGATGCGCTGACCTCGGCCGCAGGGCACGAGCGTGTCGAGAACCCGTACCCCCAAGGACATGGGTTCGTCGACCAGCTGGCGGTCCATCGCGGCCGGCGGCGCGGCGTCGATCTCCACCATCGTGCCGCGCAGCGGCGGGCCGCCGTCCATCGGACGGCCGAGGCCGTCCAGGATGCGCCCGCGCAGGTCCGGGCCGACAGCGACACGCAGCGGACCGCCCGTGCTGTACGCCGGGGTGCCGGCGCCCATCCCGGCGATCGGGCCGAGCGGGAGGCAGGAGAGCCGCTCGCCGTCGAGGGCCGCCACCTCGGCGAGCACCGCGTCCGGCCCGTCGCCGATCCGCAGCAGGTCACCGACGTTGGCGTTGATCCCGCTGACCGTCACGCGCAGGCCCACGGCGCCTGTCACCCGGCCGCTGACCAGGGGGCGGGCCGCGACGATCGCGTTGTGCAGCCGGTGCTGGAAGAGATCGGTCATGGGTGCCTCAGATCCGGAGCGCCTCGCGGGCCCGGCGCATCGCTGACTCGATCGTCGCGTCGATGGTCGCGGTGCCGGTGGCGGCGACCGCGTCACCGGGCCGCAGGCTGGGGTCGGGGCGCAGGCTGATCCGGCGGCCCGCGAAGTCGAACTCGGCGTCGCCGTCGCCGACGAGCGTCCGGTAGTCGTCCGGGTGCAGGCTCACCGAGACGCCGCCCTGCTCGGGGGCGGCGCTCATGGCCCGGCGCACCGCGTCGGCGCCCCGCTCCGGGTCGTCCCGCAGGGTGCGCCCGACGATCGCCTCGGCCAGTTCGAAGGCGCTCGCCAGCACGACTTCCTGCAACTCGGTGAAGGTCGGCATGAGCTGGTTCTCCAGCTCGGTCACGGCACGGCCGAGGGCGTTCACGGCGCTGGCGAGGGCGGTCGCCCGGCGTTGCTCGTACGCCTCCTCGCTGGCCACCGCCCGTGCCGCGGCGGCTTCCGCGGCCGCTACGGCATCGCGCTTGCCCTGTGCCCAGCCCTCGGCGTAACCGGTGGTCCGGGCCTGCTGTTTCGCGCGTTCCACGGCTTCGCTGTCGAGCACCGGATCGTCCCGGCGCAGATCGACGGAGAACTGCGCGGCGGTGGCCGCCTCGGCCACCGCCCCGCGGATCACCGGCCGGTCAGGCGATGAGCTCATCGGCTTCGCCACCGCGCTGGATCTCGATCTGTCCGGAGTCCTCGAGCGTGCGGATGACACCGACGATCTTCGCCTGTGCCTCCTCGACCATCTTGACCTTGACCGGTCCTTGCAGGTCGATCTCTTCGAGCAGGTTCTCCCGGCCACGCTCGGAGAGGTTCCGGGTGACCTTGTCGCGGACGGTCTCCGGCACACCCTTGAGCGCGGTGGCCAGGTCCGCCGGCTCGACCTGGCGGAGCACCAGCTGCACCGAGCGGTCGTCGAGGTTGATGATGTCCTCGAACATGAACATCCGCCGGCGGATCTCCTCGGCCAGCTCCGGGTTGCGCGCTTCGAGCGCCTCCAGGATGAGCCGCTCGGTGGTGCGGTCGGCGCGGTTGATGATGTCGACCAGCGGCTGCAGACCGCCGACCGTGGAGAGCTCGTCCGGCTGGAGCACGGTGGAGAGCTTGCGCTGCAGCGCGGTCTCCACCTGCCGGATGACGTCCGGGGAGGTGCGGTCCATGATCGCGATACGGTGCGCGACCTCGGTCTGCACCTCCAGCGGAAGCCCCGCCAGGATCGACGAGGCCAGGGCCGAGGGTATGTGGGCCAACACCAGCGCGATGGTCTGCGGATGCTCGTACTGGACGTACGAGAGCAGTTGTCGCGGGTCCGCGTGGCTGAGGAAGTTGAACGGGATGTCGTTCATCGACGCCTCGAGCCGGTCCAGGATCAGCGCCGCCCGCTCCTTGCCGAGCGACGCCTCCAGCAGCTCCCTGGCGTAGTCCATGCCGCCGGACCCGGCGTACCGGGTCGTCGCCATGGCGTAGAACTCGTCCATCACGTCGTCGACCTGATTGGGTTCGAGCTTGCCGAGCCGAGCGACCTCGGCGGACAGCATCTCGACCTCTTTCTCGGTCATGTTCGCCAATACTTCGGCGGACTGTTCCTTGCCGAACTGGACCAGCATTATCGCGGCCTTGCGCGCGCCCGTGAGCGAGAGCGTGGTGAGACCCGGAGTGGTCAACGGATACTCCTCAACCGTCGTGGTGCTAGTGGTTCATCAGTGCGTCGCGTCGGCCGAGAGCCAGCTGCGGATCAGCGCGGCGGTCTCCTCCGGCTTCTCCTTGACCAGTTGCTCGATCTCCCTGTGCCGTTCCTCGCGCGCTTCGTTGTTCTGGTTCACGATCTCCGGGCTCTCCAGCATGTTCATCGCGGTGGCGGTGGTGACGTCCAGCTCGGCTCGGCGCTGCGCCTCCAGAGCGGCCTGCATGTCCTCGAGGTGCTTGCGTTCCTCCTCGGTGAGCTGCTGGCGTTTCTTGGCCCGCTTGTTGGCCCGCCAGGCCAGGAAGATCAGCGCGAGGACCACGAAGAGCAGGGCACCCGTCTTGATCAGCGTCAGCTGCTTCGCCTCCTGCTCGGCCGCTGCGGCGGCGGCGAGCTCGTCCTGGGCCGCGGTGGCCGCGCTCGTGTCGAACGGCATGGAGGCGACCGCGATGGTGTCGCCGCGGGTGGCGTCGATGCCGGCCGCCGCGCTGAGCAGCTCCTGCACCTGATCGGGGTTCACGCCGCCGGCTGTCGCGCTGTCCAGCAGGACCGAGACGTTGAGGCGCTCGATGCTGCCCGGCGCGTTGCGGCGCAGCTCCTCGACCTCGTCGAGCTGCCGGGTGCGCACCTCGTTCTTGTTGTTGTACTGGCCGCTGCCGGCGTTGTTAGGCACCTGGATGTTGTCCGGGCCGAGCACGCCGCCCTGATCGGCGCCGCCGCCGGTGTACGTCTCGGTGTTGATGCTCTCCTGCTCGGCCGGCGTCGCCGGGTCGGCCGTGTACTTCTTGCTCCGGGTCTCGGTCTGGTCGAAGTCGAGCATGGCCGTGGTGGTGACCACCGCGTGCCCGGGACCGACCAGGCTGTCCAGCATCTTCTGCAACGAGGCGTTCAGCCGGTTCTGGAAGTTGACGGTCTGCGCCTCGGCGCCGCTGTCGCCACCCGTCGCGATGGTGGCGCCACCGCCGGTGGAGAGGATCCGGCCGTCCGAGCCGGCGACCGTGACCTGGGTCGGATCGAGGCCTTCGACGCTGGACGCGACCAGGTGCACGATCGACTGCACCTGGTCGCCGCTGAGCTCGGAGTTGCCCTTCGAGGCGACGAGCACCGAAGCCGTCGGCTTGCTCTGGTCGTCGGTGAAAACGTCCTTCTGCGGCATGACGAGGTGCACGGTGGCCGCCTCGACGCCTTCGATCGACTTGATCGTCTTGGAGAGCTCGCCCTCCAGCGCGCGCTGGTAGTTGGCGTGCTGCATGAAGTCGCTGGTGGTGATGCCCTGCTGGTCCAGCAACGAGTAACCGGTGCCCTCGTCGTTGGGCAGGCCCTCGCCGGAGAGCTGCAATCGGAGCTGGTTCACCTGGTCGCGGGGAACCATGACGGTCGTGCCGTCGTTCGCGAGCTCGTAGGAGACACCCGACTTCTGCAGGGACTCGACGATCGCGCTGGCGTCCTTTGTCGACAGGTTGTTGAAGAGAATTTGGTACGACGGCTTGGCCGCCCAGGTGGCGAAGAAGTAGCCACCGACGATGAGAGCGAGGACCGCGAAGATCGTGACAGCCTTCTGTCCCGGTGTGAAGGACTTGAAGGTGTCCGTGACGCGGCGTACCGGAGCGGGAAGGCGGTCGGTCATGTCACGCCTGCATCCTCATGATCTCCTGGAACGCCTCCACGGCCTTGTTGCGGATCGCCATGGTGAGCTGGAGTCCCAGAGCGGCTTCGGTGGACGCCATCGTGTACTGGGCCGGGTCGGCCAGCGTGCCGTTCGCGACCTGCACGGCCAGATCGCTCGCCTTGGACTGGTTGGCCTGGACGTTCTCCAGGCCCTGGGCGAGCATGCCCGCGAAGTCGGCGTTCGGGCCCTTGGTGGTGGTCTCGGTGTCGTCGGAGATCCCGCCGACACCGCTGAACCCGCCCAGCCCGGAGATGCCCTCGACGCCGGAGAAGCCGCCGATGCTGCCGATACCGCCGATCGGAGAGGTCATCACGATCACTTCCCGAGGTTGATCGCGGCGGAGTACGACTCACGCGCCCGGTCCACCACCGCGAGGTTGGCCTGGTACGCGCGCTGCGCCATCATCATCTGGGCCATCTGGCTACCCAAGTCGATGTCCGGGCGCCGGACGTATCCCTCGGCGTCGGCGAGCGGGTTGTCCGGTTCGTAGGCGAGCACACCCTCGGCGCTGCCGAGCTGGATGCCGCCCACCTCGGCCCCGTTGCCGTCCTGTGCGGCACGCGCCTCGACATACCGGGCCTGGAAGGCGTTCTCCGAGGTACGGGTGGTGGTGTTGATGTTGGCGATGTTGTCGGACACCGCGTCCAGCCACTTGCGGTAGACGGTGACGCCGGTGCCGGCCACCCCGATCGCGTTGAACGTACTCATTGTCACGCCCCCTTGATGGCTTCGCGGAGCAGGCTGTACTTGCCGTCGAGCGCCCGGATGGCGAGGTTGTAGCGCATCGTCGTATCGATGTGCGACAGCGTCTCTTGATCGAGGTTGACGTTGCTCCCGTTGAGCCGTGTCGGCTCCAGTGAACTCAGCACGGACGGGGTGACGTCGCTCGGCGATCCGCCGTTGTCCATGGCGCCCTTCAGCGCTTCCTCGAACTTGACCTTACGGGCCCGGTAGCCGGGGGTCTCGATGTTGGCGATGTTGTTGGCGATGGCGGACTGCCGAGCCGCGAGGCCCGCGACAGCTACGCGCAGCGCGGACGACGAACGGTCATCGAACACGGGAACTCCTAGCCGATCCGTCTGGTCGCCGATCCATGGCTTCTCGGTGAGCAATCCGTTGCTCGTACCTTGCAGTTCGGCCTGAGCCGCGATCCGCTGAGTCCCAAGCGGTTGCTGAGAGGTTGCACACGAAAACGTCCCGGAACCCCCCTGCCGGGGTTCCGGGACGCCGTGGTCACATCGCGCAGTCGAGGTATACGGGTCGCTTTACCGCCTCACCGGTCTCGATCCGGGACGTCATCGACATCTGCTGACGGTTCGCCGTGAGCCGCCGGGCGATCTCCTCCGCCGCGGCCAGCTGCCGGGTGAGGATCTCGTCGGCCCGGGGCTTGAGCTCGAGCGGCAGCGCGCCCAGCTCGGTGGGCGGCTTCCACAGGTCGGCCGGCGGGGTCTCGGCGTGCCGATGCTCGTCGGCGAGCATCGCCTCGACCGCCTCGATGTCCATCTCGAGTTCGTTGAGGGCTTCGGTCCAGGCGTCTCGCCAGTCCACGGCCTGCGTCTCGGTGCTCATGTCGTTGTCGCCGCCTTGCGCCATGCGTCGCGCAGCGGCTCCAGCAACTTCCGGCAGCTCGCCACCCGGTCCGCGTCCCGGCTGATGTTGGCGCCGATCAGCTCGGTCAGTATGAAGCCGTACAGGTTGGCCAGGCCGGGGGCGCCGTCCCAGGCCTCCACGTCGAGCGTGGTCCGCAACTCCAGGACGATCTCCTGAGCGTGCATCACCTTCGCGCTACCGAGTTCCCGGTCGCCGTTGCGGAACGCCTCCTCACCCTGACCCAGGTCAAGGATCAGCCGGTCGTAGAGCATGGTCAGCAGCTTCGCCGGCGAAGCCGTGTTGATCGAGTCCTGCAGGTAGCGGTCGCGAAGGTTGGGCGCGGTCATGAGTCTCCTCGGGTCAAGGGCCGGTGTCTGGTCCTGCTGGCCGCGTTACATCGGGTGTTGTCAGGAAAGGCCGGACAGCTGGCCGGCGAGCCAGGTCGACTGGTTCTGCATCTTGCCGAGCGCCGTCTCCAGCGCGGCGTACTGCCGCTGCAGTGCCATCCGCCGGGCGGAGAGCCGGACATCCCAGTTGCTGACCTGCTCGTTGAGCGAGTCGATCTCGTTCTTCCGGCCGGTGATCACATCGGTCACGGTGTTGGACTGCTTCGTGACCGTCTCTTTGACCTGGTTCGCGAAGCCGATCGCGCCGCTCTGGATCCGGCTCGGGTCCTTGGCGTACTCGGCTTCGAACTTGCTGGCGGTGAAGCTGAGCTGACCGGTGGCGTCCAGCTCGATGCCGAGCTGGCTGAGCGAGCCGAAGGACACCTGCTCGGTGCTCTCCACCTCGCCGTTGGCGTCAAAGATCTTCTTGTCGTACGTCAGACCACCACTGATCATGCTGAGCATGGCCTGGTTCATCTGCCGCACGGTGAAGTCACCGGTCAGCGGTGAGCCGGTCTTCGTCTCCGCGTCGTACGCGGTCTGCGTCTTGATCTCGGTGAACGCCGCGTTGGCCGCGTCGACATAAGCCTGGATCTTGGCGGTCATCGCGCTGACGTCCGAGGCCGCGGTGACCGTGACGCCGGTCTGAACCTTGGACGCGGTGATCGTGACACCCGGCATCACGTCGGTGAACGTGTTGGTGCTGCTGGTGACCTTGTACTCGGACGGGGTGCCCGGGTTGAGCTTCAGCGAGGCGTCCCGCGACGAGCTGCTGGTGATCTCTTCGCCCGGATTCGACGGGTCCACCAGCCCGGTGATCTCGAAGCCCTGCGCGGCGCCGGTCTTGGAGCTGGTGAACTGGAGCGCCCCCTGATTCGGGCCGGTGGTGACGACGTACGCCCGGATGCCGATGTCGGCGGCGTTGACCGCGGCCGCCACCTTCGCGGCGGTCGGCGGCGTGCCCACCTCGATGACAGCGGGGTCGGTGTCGTCGGGCGTGAAGGCGTCGTTCTCGGTCAGCGGGTCGTCGTCGGTGTCGGCCCAGCCACCCTTCTGAATGGTGAACTGGGTCGGGAAGGTCTCCGAGGTCGTGTCGACCCTGAGCACCGAGGTCTGCGCGCGGGCGACCTTCTCCACGTCGAAGGTGATGGCGCCGGCCATGCTCGACACGCTGCCGGAGGCGGTGGCGGTGACCGCGTCGGAGCTGGACGTGGCCTTGACTGCCCGCCAGGTCTCCAGCCGGGCCATCGACTCGGCGGCCGACTTGACCGCCTTGAGCTTGGCGTTCACCGACTGGTAGGAGGTCACCGCGGTCTGGGCGGTCTCGACCTTGGTCTTGAGTTTGGTCTGCGGCGCCGCCTCAACCTGCATGAGCTGGTTGATCATCGACGAGGTCTGCATCCCACTGACGAGGCCGTCAACAGAAGTGCTCACGAAAACCTGCTTTCGTCCGAGGACAATTGCGCGGTGGGGGTAGCCGATTTTCTCGGCTACCCCCACCTATTCGGCCGTCTCGCGGCGAGATTCAGTTGTAGTCGGTGGCTGTTCGGTTGCGAGTGCCTCGCCTGCTGTTACGGCAGAGCTTGCTGTTACCGCAGAGCTTGCTCTTACCGCAGAGCTTGCTGTTACCGCAGCAGCGAGAGCACGCCCTGCGAGGACTGGTTCGCCTGCGCGAGCATGGACGTGCCGGCCTGGGTGAGGATCTGGTTCCGGGTGAACGAGACCATCTCCTGCGCCATGTCGGTGTCACGGATCCGGGACTCCGAGGCGGACAGGTTCTCCACCGCGGTGTTCAGGTTGTTGATGGTGTGCTCGAAGCGGTTCTGCGACGCACCGAGCTTGGCCCGCTGGTCGGAGACCGTGGTGATGGCCTTGTCGAGCGCCGTGATCGCCGCCTCCGCGCCCGACGGGACGGCGGGGTCGGTGCCGGTCGCCGCGACGCCGGCCGTGGTGAGGTCGAGACTCTTGAGGCCGAGGCTCTGCGAGTTGACGGCCGCGATGCTGATGTTCAGCTTCTCGTCGGCGTTGGCGCCGATCTGGAAGTCACCCGGCGTGGCGCCCGTGCGCGCGGTGCTCGACGAGCTCGGGTCCACGATGGTGGTGTCCGTGCCGTCGGTCTTGAAAGTCTGACCGCCGGACGCGCTCACCTCCCAGGTGATCTCCTTGGTGGTGGCGTCCATCTTCGCGCTGACGGAGATCTCGTCGCCGTTGTAGCCGTTGAGCTTCAGCGCGTCCGAGAGCTGCTTGTTCATGTCCGCGACAGCGCTGTCCATGGTCGTGTCGCCGGCCTCCGCCGGCGTGTTGACCGTCGCGGTGAGCGTCGCCTTGATGTCCAGCGAGGAGACGTCGATGCCGTTGAGCTCGTCGATCTTGATGCCGAGCGCGTCACCGTCGGCGAGCACCGCAGGGGTGGCCGTCGACACGCCCTGGGTGTTGCCGAAGGTGCCGTCGAGCAGCTTCGACTTGCCGAAGGAGGTGGTGTCGGAAACGCGGTCGATCTCCGAGCGGAGCTGGGCGAACTCCGCCTGGGCGGCGTTCTTGGCCTCGGCGTCCAGGGACGCGTTGTTGGCCTGGACCGCCAGGTCGCGCATGCGCTGCAGCATGCTGGTGGTCTCGTTCAGCGCGCCTTCAGCGGTCTGCACGACGCTGATCGCGTCCTGGGCGTTGCGGACGGCGACCTTGAGGCCACCGACCTGGGAACGCAGGCCCTCGGAGATCGAGAGGCCGGCCGCGTCGTCGGCCGCCCGGTTGATCCGGAAACCGCTGGACAGCTTCTCGAGCGACTTCGACATCTGGTTGTCGGTCACCGAGAGGTTCCGGTAGGCGTTCTGCGCGGCGATGTTCTGGTTGATGCGAAGACCCATTGAAAAACTCCTCCTTGACTGGGGTCCTGAGCGGCCCGTCCATGAGCCGTGTGTGTTACGCCTCATCCCTTCGGCCGGTCGCCGAGAGGCCATGAGCATTCTCTGAGATTTTTTCGGGCTTTTCGGGCGAACCGAAAAAGCCTGTCTTCGGGTGGGCAGGTGGGGCGATCGTCGGAAACCGCTCAGCGGCACGGCGGATGTGCCGACCTGTCCGAATGAGCGGGTCCGCCGAGGGGGTGAGCCCGACAGCGAGACGACACGGAGGTCCGGGTGAGCCTGACCGACCTGGCCAGCGTCCTGTGGCGTGCACGTGAGCTGCTGGAGATGCTGCTGTTCAAGCTTGAGGAGGAGCAGCTGCTCCTCGCCGCCAACCGGTCACGCTGGCTCAGCCACGCCACCCGCGAGGTGGAGGTTGTGCTCGACCAGATCCGGCAGACCGAGGTCATCCGTGCCGCGTACTCGCAGGAGGTCGCCGCCGAGCTCGGCCTGTCGCCGGACGCCTCCCTCGGCGAGCTCGCGGACGCGGCACCCGACCCCTGGTCGGATCTGCTGCACCAGCACCGTAAGGCGTTTTTGCTGCTGACGTCGGAGATCCGGGCCCTGGCCGACGTCAACCGTGACCTGCTCACGGCCGGGCAGCGCGCGGCTCGCGAAACCATGCTCGCGTTCGCCGAGACTGTGGAAACGTACGGGCCGCAGGGCCAGACCGTCACCGGCGGCGCTCGCCGCCCCAGCCTGGTTGATGAGGCGATCTGATGGGCAGCACATTCAGTGGACTCAATACGGCGCTGACCTCCTTGTACGCGCAGCGCCGCGGCCTGGACGTCACGGGCCAGAACATCGCCAACGCGAGCACCGAGGGCTACACCCGGCAGCGCGTGGTGATGCAATCGCAGAACGCCAATCTCGTACCGGGCGTCTACGCCACCACCACCGCGGTGGGCAGCGGCGTCACGGTCTCCTCGGTGGAGCGGCTTCGCAACACCGCTCTCGACCAGCGCAGCTACACCGAGCATGCGAACTCGGCGTACCACAACGAGCGGGCCTCGTCGTACGCGCTGATCGAGGACGCCTTCGCCGAACCCAGCGACACCGCGTTGCAGGCCCGGCTCCAGGACATGTGGGACGGCTGGAACGCGGTCTCCACCAACCCGGACAAGGCCGCGCCGAAAGCGGCGATGCTCCAGCAGGCGACCACCGTCGCGGCGACGCTCAACGACGCGTCGGCGCAGCTGAACAACCAGTACAAGGCGACCCGCGCCGGACTCGACACCTATGTCGGCGAGGTGAACAAGGCAGCTGAGACGATCGCCCGGCTGAATCAGGAGATCGTGGTGGCCACCGCGGCCGGCCTGCAGGCCAACGAGCTGCAGGACCAGCGGGGGCAGGCGGTGCTGAAGCTCTCCGAGATGGTCGGCGCCACCGCGACCGACCTGCCGAACGGCGCGGTCAGCGTCTACGTCGGCAGCGCTCCGCTGGTCGCCGAGTTCACCACCCGGCCGATCGAGATCGAGGCCGGTGGCGCGCTGCGGCTGGAGGACCTGGAGACCACCGAGGTCAATCTGCGGTTCGCCGACACCAGGTCGCCGGTCAGCGCCGGCGGCACCGTGGGCGCGTCGATGGAGATGCTGGCCCGGGGCGGAACGCTGCAGAACATGTCCGACCGGCTGGACACCGTCGCGACGAAGCTCGCGGACACGGTGAACGAAATCCATGCCCGCGGGTACAGCATCGACGGCACCGGCCCCGGCGAGGATTTCTTCGTCGCCGGTAACGCCAACCCGCTCTCCGCCGCGAACATCACGGTGGGCATCACCGACACCGACAAGCTCGCCATTTCCTCCGGCGACCCGACCCTCGACCCGGGTGGGGTGCTGGACGGCGTGATCGCCGACGAGATCTCCGAGCTCTCCACGTCGCGTACCGGCGCCGACGCCGAATATCAGTCCCTGATCGGGGATCTCGGCGTCGCGGCGCAGGCCTCGATCCGCCGGCGGGACATCCAGAACGCGGTGACCGACCAGGTGGACGCCGCCCGTGACGCGGAGTCCGGCGTGAACCTCGACGAGGAGATGACCAACCTCCTCACGTACCAGCGTGGATATGAGGCCGCGTCGCGGGTCCTCACCACGATCGACTCGATGCTCGACCAACTGATCAACCGGACCGGCCTTGTCGGCAGGTAGGGGGAGTTCCGTTCATGAGCAGTAGCCCTCGGGTCACCGAAAGCAGCGTCCGCACCAGGACGATGGCGAGCCTGCAGCGCAATCTCAGCCGTACTCAGACCGCGCAGGACCAGATCTCCAGCGGCAAGCAGCTGCATCGCCCGTCCGACTCGCCGACGGGCACGGTGACCGCCCTTCAGCTGCGCAGCGAGGTACGCGCGCAAAAAAAGTACTCGACGAACGCCGACGACGCCATGGGCCGTCTCGGAACCATGCAGGACACCCTGCAGGACGCGACGGCCCTGGTCGCCAAGGTTCGGGAACTGACCTTGGCGGCGACCAGCGCCGGCGGTGGCAGCACTCCGGAGGCCAACAAGGCGCGAGCCGCCGAGATCGAACAGATCAAAGGCACTCTGATCCAGTACGCCAACACCAAGTACCTGGATCGTCCGGTATTCGGGGGCGCCACACCGGGGAACGCCGCTTATGGATCAGCCGGGGAATACACCGGCGAAGCCGAAGGCGAAGTGCTCCGGACGATCGGCCCGAACGCCAAGGTTCGCGTCGACGTACGAGGCCCGGAGGTCTTCGGAGCGGAGACTCTGCCGGGCTCGACCGACCCCAATCCGGCGCAACTCTTCAATGTCCTGCAGGGCCTCACCGACGCCATGCGTGACGGTGACAGCGCCGGAATTACTGCTGGTCTGAAGAATCTCGATAAAGCGTCAGAGATCCTGAATTCCACGCTTTCGGAGGTAGGTGCCCGATACAATCGGGTTACCCAGATGAAGCAGTCCGCTGAGGATCGCTTGATGTCCGTGTCGTCGCAGCTCTCCGATATCGAGGATGTCGACCTGCCCAAGGCGATCATGGAATTGCAGCTCCAGCAGACCTCGTATCAGGCCGCCCTGGCCGCCACGGCCAAGGTGATCCAGCCCTCGCTCATCGATTTCCTGAGGTGACCATGACTACTCGCACCGCGTCCCGACCGATCGAGGCCACCATGACCGACCCGTCGCTTGGGTTGCCGACCATCACGATGGCGGTGCCCATGCCGGGTTTCCCGGCGCACCGGGAATTCGTTCTGGTGCGTCTCAACGACGAAGGACTGCTCTTCGCACTCACTTCCGTCGACAACCCGGAGTTGCGTTTCCTCGTCGCGCCGCCGGAGCCCTTCTTCCCGGAGTACGCGCCGGAGATCGAGAACCAGGTGTTCGCGGCGCTGAACACGAAGGACCCGGATCGTCTGCTGCTGCTCACGGTGATCACCGCCGGCACCGAGGAAACCACGGCGAATCTGCTCGCGCCCATCGTGGTGGACCGCGACTCCATGCGGGCCATGCAGGTCGTCCTCAGTGGATCGGGTTACCCGGTCCGGGCGATCATGAATCGGAAGTTCTGATCCTCCTGAACAAGGCGCGGTCGCGTTTCCTTCGCGACCGCGCCTTTGCCATGCTGTCCGTTCCATGCTCTCGAAGAGGGATGGATGGTGGAGGGGTGGATGGAGGAGGGCACCGATGCTTGTGCTGACCCGGCGGGCAGGGGAAAGCGTGATGATCGGCGACGACGTCGTCATCACGGTTCTCGAGGCCCGCGGTGACGTCATCCGGCTGGGCATCCAGGCTCCCCGGGACGTGCAGGTCCATCGCGAAGAGGTCTATCGCGAGCTGCAGGACGCCAACCGGGAGGCCGCGTCGCCGACCGAGGACGCGGTCCACGCGCTGACCCGGATGCTCGAGAAGTCCGACCCGGACGAGTGATTTCGAGGAGGCGGCGTCCCGGGCGGACGCCGCCTCCGACCGGTTCCTATCCCAGGGTCACGCCTCGGCTGCGGTAGAACGCGATCGGGTCGACAGCGTTCGCGTGGGTGGCCGGCGCCGCGTTCACGTGCACCTCGAAGTGCAGGTGCGGGCCGGACGAGGAGCCGGACGTGCCGACGTACCCCAGCAGTTGGCCCTTCTTCACCGGCTGGCCGACCGTGACGGCCGGGCGGCGGATCATGTGGCAGTACCGGGTGACGACGCCGCCGGCGTGCTGCACCTCGGCGTACCACCCGCAGCCGGAGAGAGTGCGGTTTCCGTCCACATCGCACGATCCGGCGGAGACGTTGCAGACCACCCGGATCACCGTGCCGGCGGCGGCGGCGACGATCGGGGTGTTGCGGGCCGCGGAGAGGTCGACGCCGTCGTGCGACGGGCGGGCCGTCGTGCGGAACCCGCTCACCATGCTCGCGCCGATCGGCAGCCGCCAGCTCTCGCCCTTGGTCTTCTTCGGGATGGCCGGCGCCCGTTCGGCCGGGGCCTCGGCCGGCGTCTTCGCGGGGGCGCACCTCGGGATGCCGGTGCTGGGACGCACCACGTAGGCGTCCGAGACGTAGGAGCCGTTCGCCAGGTGATCCCAGAGGTTCGTGGTCCGTACCGTGCCGGTGACCTGCTGCGCCGCGACCTGGCAGAGAATCCAGACCGTCTTGCCGTTCGCGACCGAGCCGACCCGCTCGGCACTCGGCGACGGCGAGCGGCGCATGTTCAGAGGCGTGCTGCCGGTCTTCGCGCTGCCGGTCACGACGGTGACCTTGGCCTTGACCTTGGCCTTGGCCTTGGCGACCGTGGCTTTGGCAACCGTGGCCTTGGCGGCCGCGGCGGCGGGCGCGGCAGCGGCCGGGGTCAGGAGACTCGCCAGGACGGCGGCAGCGAGCACGGTACGGCCGCGATGTCGGACCTTCATGCGTTCCCTTCCTGCGCACGCGGGCGCGTGCGCGCGGTCGGGAAGAGCCTGCCCGGGTACGGGTACCGGCCCGGGTACCCGACAAGTGCGACTCGGTTGCCGGGCCGGTGGCCGACGACGCACCTCACCTGCACCGGCCGCTGACCCGGCCGACAACATCGCTCCCGCACTCTCATCGCAGACGGGAAGAACCCCGTCCTTGAAACGCGGGGAGCAAGCGTGGTGGTAGAGCGCGAGTCAGTCGTCGCCGGCGCACTGGATCTGACGGTGGATGCCCACGTGCACACCGGCTTCGCGTCCGGCCGGGACGCGGTCGGCGTGGTGGTCTCGGCTGCCGACCGGGCCGGCCTGCGTGCGCTGACCTTCGCTGATCAGGCCGGACCGGACACCGGTTGGCTCACCGCGTACGCCGATGCGGTCCGCCGGGCCCGGCACCGCACCGAGCTGACGCTGCGGGTGGCCGCCGAGGTCGAGGTGATCCGCCCGGACGGCTGGCTGGCCCTGCCGTCCGACCTGGCTCAGCTGGACGCCCTCTCGGTCGCGGTCTCCGCGCTGCCGGTCGGCGGCGAGCTGCTGGACGCCCGGCTGGTGCGGTTCGCTCTCGACGAGCGCACGCTCACCCCCGAGCAGGTCGCCGAGCAGCTCGTCGAGACCACGATCAAGGGCATCGAGCGGGCGTCCCGGTACGTTCCGGCGCAGCTGGCCCGTCCGCTGGCGCTGCTGGCCCAGGCCGGCGTCGACGACAGCGCGGTGAGCCCGGAGATGGTCGCCGCGCTGGCGAGCGCCTGCCGGACCACCGGGACGGTCGTGGAGATCAGCGAGGCGTGGCGCAGCCCGTCCGCGCACATGGTGAACGCGCTGCGCGACGCCGCCGTGACGCTCGTTCCCGCGAGTGACGCCCGGTACGCCGCCGAGGTGGGCCGCTGGCAGTACCTGCGTCGCGTCTGAGTAAAACTGAACACGACTAGTGCTCGTCTCCGTACGCTCTGTCATGCCAGCACTTCAGCATGGGAGAGTTGCGATGAGCATGGTTCAGCAGGCGATCGAGGTCAGTGCACCGGTCCACACGGTGTACGAACAACTCGCGGCGTTCGAGAACTACCCGCGTTTCATGACCGGTGTCCGGCAGGTGACGGCGATCGGCGCCGACCAGACCCACTGGATCATGGACGTGGACGGGAAGCGGCGCGAGTTCGACGCCCAGATCATCGAGCGATCGCCGGACGAACGGGTCTCGTGGTCGACGATGGAAGGGCCGCTGCTCGCCGAGACGCTCACACTGCGGCCGATGGGCGAGACCAAGACCCAGATCGTCGCGCAACTGGAGGCGGACATCGCGTTCCTGATGCCGAGCGATCGGCACGGTCAGGAGTCGCTGAACCGCCGGCTCAAGGCCGACCTCACCACGTTCAAGGGACTGGTCGAGAGCGGCGTTCTGGGCGGCCGCCCGATTCCGACCGGCGCCAGCACCAAGCAGATGACCGGACGCTCGTTCCTGGGCAACGCGGCCACGGCGAACCCCGCGTCGCCGGCCTCGGTGGCCCAGCGCATCCGTAACCGCAACGCGGCTCAGCCGGCGCCCAGCCCCGGCGCGGGATGGGACACCGGCGCGGCCGACCTCGGCAACGCCGACCCGACCGGCACCCGGCTCACCGACAACCCGCTGCACAACACACCGACCTCGGCGGACATGGGTGGGTTCCGGGCCGCGTCGCAGGAGACCGGCGGTGGCCGGCGGGTCGCCGGGCCGGGCCCGCTGAGCGGCGGGGTGGCCGGCAGCGCGCGGATGGGCGGCCGGACCAGCAAGTCAGACATGTGGGGTGACGGGATGATAAATGAGGAAGAACGCGGCAGTTAGCGTCACGCAGCGGAGGCCGGCCCCTGGGCCGGCCTTTTGCTATGCCGGGGCTCGTTCCAGGGTCACCACCAGGCGGGCGCCCTGCGGCGTGGTGTGCTCGTAGCGCACCGAGCCGCCGTTCGCCTCGACCAGGTGCCGGACGATGAAGAGGCCCAGGCCGGCGCCCCGGATGAACCGGCCGAAGATCCCGGGCAGCACGTCGTCCGGAATGCCGGGGCCGCTGTCCTGCACGACCAGTAACACCCCGTCGGCGTACCGATCGGCCCGGACCAGGACCGGCGGAGAGCCGTGGGTCAGCGCGTTCTTGAGCAGGTTCTCCACGACGACGGTCAGATGCCCGCGGTCGGCCAGCGCGGTCAGGTCCTCGTCGATCGCGATCTCGACGCCCCGATCGCCGGCCATCGCGGCGCTGACCGTGCGGACCACTTCGAGCAGCGGCACCGGCGCCCGCCGGGTGGTGACCGAGCCGGTGTCCAGGCGGAAGAGCAGCTGCAGGTCGTTCATCATCTTGACCAGCCGCCGGGTGTTCTTGTCGATCTTCGTGGCGAGTTCCAGGCGGACGTCGTCCGGCAGGTCCGCCCAGTCCGCGGAGAGCAGCTCGGCGAGGCTCGCGATCGAGCTGATCGGCTGCGCCACGTCGTGGGTCAGCATCGAGGTCAGGTCGTTCTTGAAGGCGAGTGCCGCGGCGAGCTGGGCGTTGCCCCGCTCGAGCTCGGCGGCGTGCTCGGTGAGCGCGTCCTCGGCGTGCTTGCGGTCGGCGATGTCGACGCAGGTGGCGACGTACCCGAGGGTTGCTCCGGCGGCGTCCGGGATGGCGGCCATCGTGGCCAGCACCGGCACGGCGGTGCCGTCGGCCCGGGGAATCGTCCAGTCGCCGCCGGATCCGGGCGGAGGCAGCGGCGGCGGATCGCGGGCCACGTCGTCGTCGGGGTATCCGGTCAGCTCGCGCCAGCGGCGGTTCACGTCGATGACCCGGTAGTTGGCGTCCAGCACCATCACTGCCTCGTTCATCGACTGCAGCAGGGAACGGGCGAAATCGTCCTGATCGCGCGGCGCGGCCGCGGCGGCCGTCGCGGCCGCGACGGGGGCGTCGGCGGGCGCGGGTTTCGCGGCGTCGTCATCACGGGGCTCGGCCGTGGCGGGGGCGTCGGCGGGCGTGGGCTTCGTGGCGTCGTCCGAGGACCGGAACAGGATCGCGCCGGCGATCAGCGCGGAGAGCAGAGCGGCCGCCGTCGCGGCCGGGAAGTCGCTGGCTCCGGCGGTCGCGAGGGCGGCGGCGGCCAGTGCGAGCAGCGCGACGAGAACGGTGCGGAGCCGGTGGGCGCGGCCACCGGAAGCCGGAATCATCTGGACGAAGAGTGCGATACCGGCCGGAACAAGCGCGACCGCCGGAGTGGGCAGGAGCCCCTCCGGCGGTGCGCCATCGTCGAGCGTGCGCGTATCCAGGGCGCCGAGAACGGCGACCGTGAGTCCGGCGCACCCGGCGATCAGCCGGGACAGCCTGCCCACGCCATGCGCAGCGATATGCACATATACCCCCAAGACGTGAGGGAAAGAGCATAACGCGGCGAACCTGTGCAGGCGGTTACTTACCCGCCCAGCCGAAGCCCTCCTCGATGCGAATCTTGCGTCCGATCCGGCGGATGTCCGAGTCGTACCGGTTGGCGTGGTGGCCGCAGAACGCCAGGTCACCGCCGCTGGCCAGCTCGACCTCCAGCTTGGCGGCCGCACCGCAGCGATCGCAGCGGTCGGTGAGCTCGCCTACGGTGTCGATCTCGGGCGACAGCAGAGTGGTCATATCGCTCTCCTTGCTGAGGTGGCGTGCAGCGGTCCTGACAGCAGGATTGTTCGGCCCGCCGCACGGTCGGCTTAGAGGTTCCCGGTGTGATCCGGCCGATCGGAATCGGCCCGGACCGCGGCAACTGCGGCGCACCCCGGCGCGAACCGGAAGTGCTCTCTTCTCTGGTCACCATTTCCCTCAAGTGCTTACGGCATGCCCCCGGGCCGGAGCGAGACCGAGAGGATCACGCATGTTCGGTACCGCCGGCCGCCGGGCCGCACGTCTCATCGCCGCCGCGACAGTTACCTTTTTCGGACTCACCGCGCCCGCCTCGGCCGCACCCGCTTCTCCGGTGCCGGGCACGCCGGTCGGGGTCATCTCCGGAGCCGGGGTGGCGGGGGCGGTCCCCGGCAGCTACATCGTGGTCGTGAAGCCCGAGGCCGGCCCGGTTCCGTCGGTTGCCCGCGCCCTGGCCCGGAAGTACGGCGGAACGGTCGGCGCGAACTACCTCTCGACCGTACGCGGATTCCAGCTCCGAGCGACCGCGTTCCAGGCGGCTCGTCTCGCCGCCGACCCCTCCGTGGGGTACGTCGAGCAGGACGCCCTCATGACTGCCACGGCTACCGCGGCGACCCCGTGGGGACTGGACCGGATCGACCAGCGCACCGCGAAGCTCTCCGGCACCTACCGCTCCTCGTCCGCCGCGGACGTCACCGCGTACGTGATCGACACCGGGATCCGGGTCGCGCACGACGAGTTCGGCGGCCGGGCCCGGAACGGCTGGGACTTCATCGGCGACGACCGGGTCG
This sequence comes from Actinoplanes sp. NPDC023936, assembly GCF_040639325.1. Taxonomy (NCBI): domain Bacteria; kingdom Bacillati; phylum Actinomycetota; class Actinomycetes; order Micromonosporales; family Micromonosporaceae; genus Actinoplanes; species Actinoplanes sp. NPDC023936. The sequence continues at coordinate 155,836 of NZ_JBEZZR010000010.1, forward strand.
CCGAGGACTGCAACGGTCACGGCACCCACGTCGCCGGCACCCTCGGCGGCGCGACGTACGGCGTCGCCAAGGACGTCCGGCTGGTCGCGCTCAAGGTGCTCGGCTGCAACGGCTCCGGCAAGTTCTCCGACTTCATCGCGGCCGTCGACTGGGTGACCGCGAACGCGAAGCTGCCCGCCGCGGCCAACATGAGCCTCGGCGGTCCGGTCAGCAAGACGCTCGACGCGGCAGTCAACCGGTCCATCGCCAAGGGCGTGACGTACGTGATCGCCGGCGGCAACGAGAACCGGAACGCTTGCAAGTCGTCGCCCGGCGGCACTCCCGACGCGATCACCGTCGGTGCGGTGGACAAGGCCGACAAGCGGGCCAAGTTCTCGAACTACGGCTCTTGCCTTGATCTGTTCGCGCCGGGCGTGAACATCAAGTCGGCCGGCAAGGGCTCGGACAGCGCGGTCAAGACGATGAGCGGCACCTCGATGGCGGCGCCGCACGCGGCAGGTGCGGTCGCGCTGGTGCTCGGCACGCATCCCGACTGGACGCCTCGTCAGGTGCGCGCAGACCTGGTCGGCAATTCCGTCTCGGGGCTGGTCCGCAGCCCGGGTTCCGGTTCGCCGAACAGGATGCTTTACACGGGTCACCTCAGCTGATCCAGGAGGGCGGCTTCGGCGACTGGACATTCGACGGGACCAGGACATCCGACGGGCCGGGACATGTTGACGAACCGGGACATGTTGACGACGCAAGTCAACAGGGAGCAGTCAACAGGTTCGTGTTGACGCGTCCAGTCAACAGATCAAGTCGACCAATCAAGTCGACAGGCCAACTCAACGGGAGCAGTCAGCAGATTCGTGTTGACGCGTCCAGTCGAACGAGCGCGGTTGGCAAAGCGCCGTACATCAGGCTCCCCGGCCGATAGCGTGAGGATCGACCCCAGCCCCGAGGAGGAACGAATGTCCGAGGCGCCGGTCGCCGAGAAGCCGACCGTCCTGGTCGTCGACGACGAAGAGGATCTGCGCGACATCATGCGCCGCATGCTGGAGCGCCGTGGGTACGCGACGCTGGTGGCCGGTGATCACGAGGAGGCCATCTCGGTCTGCCGTGACCATCCGGAGATCGCGGCCCTGGTCACCGACCTCACCCTGCCCGGTATCGGCGGCGGTGAGCTGGCCGGCGCCGTCGGTGATCTCCGGCCGGGTCTGGGCGTTGTCTTCATCTCCGGGCTGCCGAAGGACATCGCCGTCACGAAAGGCCTGGTCGGCGAGGACGCGCTGCTGGTGAAGAAGCCGTTCACCGCGGACGCCCTGCTGGCGGCACTGAAGACGGTCCTGACCTAGAGACTCACGCCGAGCCGCGACCCACGCCGAGCCGCGACTCACGCCGAGCCCGGACTCACACCGAGCCGGGCCAGGGCAGTGTCAGCTCACCCAGCCGCCACCGGCCCGGCCCGTCGAGCACCGGCCACCCCTCGGCACGCATCCGCCGGACCGTGGCGAGCCATCGCTGCCGCGGCCCGAACGGGGTGGCCTCGGTCTCCCACGCGCGACCGAGCGCCCGCAGCAACTCGTGCACCGGATGACCCGGCACGTTGTGGTGGATCAGCGCCTTGGGCAGGCGCTCCGCGAAGACCTCCGGATGCTCCAGCGACGCCAGCCGGGCCGAGAGGGTCAGCGTGCGCGGCGTGCCGGCTTCGACAACCGCCCAGGTGGCGATCCGGCCCAACTCGTCGCAGGTGCCCTCGATCAGCAACGCGCCGCCGGCGGTCATCGTCTGCCAGGCGGCGGTCACCTCCTCCTCGGCGTACTGGCGCAGCACGTTGAACGCGCGCACCACGTCGGGATTCAGCCCGGCCAGCTCGAATCCGCCCCGGCGGAACTGGAGGTGCGGCGGATCCGCGAACGGCTGAGCGTCCGTCACCCGTACCGGATCGATCTCCAAACCGATCACCGTGACGTCAGCGCGCACGGCGGCCGCCAAGCGGCCGCGGAGCTCGACCGCGGTGACCGGGGTCGCGCCGTAGCCCAGGTCGACGACGAGTGGCTGCGCCGCTTCGATCAAAATCGGACCGCACCGGTACGCCAGGAAGTTGTCGACGCGACGCAACCGGTTGGGATTGGTCGTCCCCCGGGTGATCGCGCCGACCGGCCTCCGCGGTGGCGGAAACGCCACTACTTCTCCCGGTGCACCTTGTGCTGGGCGGCCTGCGCGATCGGCCGCACCACCAGCCGGTCGATGTTGACGTGGTGCGGGCGGGTCGCCGCGAACGCGACGATGTCCGCGATGTCGTCGGCCACCAGTGGCTCCTTGACCCCGGCATAGACGGCTTCGGCCTTGTCCTGGTCGCCGCCGAAGCGGTTCAGGGCGAATTCGTCGGTGCGGACCATCCCCGGGTCGATCTCCACGACCCGGACCGGCTTCCCGGAGAGTTCCAGACGCAGCGTCCCGACCAGGGCGGTCTGCGCGTGCTTGGCCGCCGTGTACCCGCCGCCACCTTCGTAGACCACGAACGACGCGGTCGAGCCGATCGTCACGATCGTGCCCGCCCCGCTCGCCTCCAGCGCGGGCAGCAGCGCCTTGGTGACCCGGAGGGTGCCGAGCACGTTCACGTCGTACATCCACTGCCAGTCGGCGACCGAGCCGTCCGCCACGTAGTCGCCGCCGCGGGCGCCGCCCGCGTTGTTGACCAGCAGGGTGAGCGGGCCGCCGAGGCCGGCCACCGTCTCGGCCAGCCGGGCCACCGAGTCGTCCGACGTCACGTCGCAGCTGACGGCTGTCGCGTTCGGGCCGATCTCGGCGACCAGCTCGTCCAGCCGATCGGTCCGCCGTGCCACGGCGGCCACATGGAATCCCTCGGTGGCGAGGCGGCGTGCGGTGGCGGCGCCGATGCCGCTGGAGGCCCCGGTGACGACTGCGATGTTCTGCATGAACCGATCTTCCCCCAATGACTTGGATCACCCTCGCTCGGCTGCATGGTGGTTCACGCTCCGCCGATGGGGAAGATGAACGTTGGCGCAACAAGTTTTCACACCGTTCTCAGGGCACGAAGCGGAGGGAGCCAACGTGGTTGAGCTGAGAATGCCCGGCTCGCGACCCGCCCCCCGCCGGATTGCCACACTTTCGGTGCACACGTCCCCGCTGGAGCAGCCGGGCACCGGCGACGCCGGTGGGATGAATGTGTACATAGTGGAGTCCTCGAAACGCCTGGCGGCGCGCGGTGTCGAGGTCGAGATCTTCACCCGGGCCACCGCAAGCGGGCTGCCCCCGCTGGTCGAGATGTCACCGGGAGTGTTCGTCCGGCACGTCACCGCCGGCCCGTTCGAGGGTCTCGACAAGGAGGAGCTGCCGTCGCAGCTCTGCGCCTTCGCGAACGGCGTGCTGCGGGCCGAGGCGGCACACCCGCCCGGCTACTACGACCTGATCCACTCGCATTACTGGCTCTCCGGCCAGGTGGGCTGGCTCGCGCGGGAACGCTGGGGTGTGCCGCACGTGCACACCGCGCACACCCTCGCCAAGGTGAAGAACAAGTTCATCGCTGCCGGCGACCGCCCGGAGCCGAGGGCCCGGCTGATCGGCGAGGAGCAGGTCGTCGCCGAATCCGATCGGCTGGTCGCGAACACGCGTTTCGAGGCACAGGATCTGATCGGCCACTACGACGCCGACCCGGACCGGGTCAGCGTTGTGCAGCCCGGCGTCGACCTGCAGCGGTTCCGGCCCGGCAGCGCCGATCGGGCCCGGTTCGGCCTTCCCGAGCGCGGCCGGATCATCGCCTTCGTCGGACGGATCCAGCCGCTCAAGGCACCCGACGTGCTGATCTCCGCGCTCGCCGCGATGCGCGAGCGCGGCGTAGAGGACGTCACAGTGGTGATCTGCGGCGGGCCCAGCGGCAGCGGCCTGGATCGGCCGTCCTCGCTGATCGAGCTGGCGTCCTCGCTCGGCGTCTCCGACTCGGTGGTGTTCCTGCCGCCGCAGACCGGTGACGGCCTGGCCGCGCTCTACCGGGCTGCCGACCTGGTCGCGGTGCCGTCGTACAACGAGTCGTTCGGGCTGGTGGCGCTCGAGGCGCAGGCCTGCGGCACCCCGGTCGTGGCGGCGGCGGTCGGTGGCCTCGTCACGGCGGTCCGCGACGGGATCAGCGGTGTGCTCGTCGACGGGCACGATCCCGGGGACTGGGCGCGTGTGCTGGAACGGCTCCTCGACGCGCCCGCGTTCCGGCACCGGCTGGCCGCCGGGGCGGTCGCCCACGCCTCCCAGTTCTCCTGGGATCGCACTGCGGACAACCTGTTGCGGGTCTACCGTGACGCGGTGACCGAACACCGGGCGCTGATCGCGGCACGGCTGGAGGGGGCGACGTACGCATGGTGACGAAGCTGATCGAGCAGGTGCTCACCGACCGCGAGCTGGAGTGGGAGGCGACCGGCGACTCGTCCTATGTGGTCACGCTGCCCGGCGTCCACAAGCTCAAGACCGCCTGCAACCTGATCGTCGGTGAGCACTCGCTGCGGATCGAGGCGTTCGTGATGCGCCACCCGGACGAGCGCCACGAGGACCTCTGGGCCTGGATGCTGCGGCGCAACGCCCGGATGTACGGCGTCGCGTTCTCGATCGACGCCGCCGGCGACGTCTACCTCACCGGCAGGGTCTCGCTGAAGGGCCTGGACGCCGACGAGCTGGACCGGATCCTCGGGTCGGTGCTCACCTACGCCGACGAGTCGTTCGACACGATGCTGGAGATCGGCTTCGGCTCGTCGATCCGCCGCGAGTGGGAGTGGCGGATCAAGCGCGGCGAGTCCGTCGCCAACCTCCAGGCCTTCAAGCATCTGGCGGAGGGCCAGAGCTAGTCTGCCGTACGTGGCGTTCCCGGCCGGGCAATCGGGGCCGGGAGTGGTGCCGCAAGGCGTTCCCCGGATAGTTGATCTAGGCGGAGTATATGCGGATCGACCGATCGCGCGGATCACCCCGAGGTGAACTCTGTCTATCTCCGGAGGGCAATTTGTTCGATGCCGGAGAGCCCGGAAGAGTGATTGGCGGATCGTCCGATCGGTTGGTTGTTGGTTTCTGTGACGGTCGGAACACATGTCGACACAGAAACGGGTTGTGAGGCTTGACTGCCCCAACTAGCGTGGTCGATGGACGCCGAGCCGTCAGTTCGGGGAACGGGTCGATCAGCAATGATCGCCGCGGATCGGCGTTTGGGGACGGGTGGCATGAGCCGTTGGGGGACGGCGCGACCCGAGACCGGCGGTTAGTGCGGGCGGCGCCTATGGGGATGGGTGTCGTCCGCCGCCGCCGGTGCTTTTGTTTATGGCCCGTTCACATGTTTTCGCGGGTCGGCTATCGGATAATAAAGACCGTCCGATGTGTTCAGTGTGCCCTCAGGCGGTCGCTGTCGCGGTCAATTCCCGCTCGGCGAGCGCGATCTCTTCCGTGCGCCGCAGAGCCGTCCGCCGGGCGCGCGCCGGGCCGGAGAGAAGTTGTCCCACTGAGGCGAGCGCGCAAAGTCCGAAACAGCCCACCCACAGCACGGCATCGCCGCCCTTCTGCAGCACCAGTCCGCCGAGAATCGGGGCGAGCGCCGTTCCGATCGACCAGGACAGCGAGTTCAATCCCTGGTAACGGCCGCGGAGATGGGGTGGCGCGAGGGCCGCGACGGTGGCCGCGTTGCTGGGCGACTGGAGCATCTCGCCGAGCGTCCAGACGACCACGGTGAGCGCGAAGACCCAGGCGGTGTCGGCGATCGCGACCAGCCCGAACCCGACGCCGATGATCAGGCCGGCGAGCGCGAGGACCCGCGCGCTGTCCCTGCCCTCGATCAGCTTGGGCACGAACAGCTGGCCGAGAACGATCAGCACCCCGTTGACCGCGATCACCGCGCCGTAGGTGGCGGCCGTGAGCCCGTCGGCCAGCATGGTGAGCGGCAGTGTCGTCGAGTGCTGCAGGATCACCAGCACCGACGCGAGGCTGAGCAGCAGGTAGACGAGGAACACCCGGTCGCGCAGGGCGGTGCCCATGCCGCCGGCCGGGACGGCAGCCCCGGGGGTACGGGTCCGAGCCGGCCTGGTCTCGGCCAGGAAGATCGCCGTGATGATCGCGGTGAGGCAGGTCGTCCCCGCGTCGACCACGAAGAGCAGCAGGTAGTCGAACTGTGCCGCGAACCCGGCCGCGACCGCCGCCAGCGCGAAGCCCAGGTTGATCGCCCAGTAGTTCAGCGAGTACGCCCGTACCCGATCGTGTTCCGGCACGACGTCGACCATCATCGCGGAGAACGCCGGCCGCACTCCTTCGGAGAACATGCCGAGCAGGAACGTGACGGTGGCGATCTGCCAGTAGGTGTGCGCGAACCCGAGCGTGAGCATCAGCGCGGAAGCGCCGAACTGCGCGGTCAGCATGGTGGGCCGGCGTCCCCAGCGGTCGGCCAGGACGCCGCCGGTCATCGTGCCGATCGCGCCGCCGACGCCGTAACAGCCGAGCACCAGGCCGGCCTGGCTCTGCGTGAAGTGCCGGTCGCTGGTGAGGTAGATGCTGAGGAACAGCACCACGAACGACCCGACTCGGTTGATCAGCGTCCCGGTCCAGAGGAACCAGAACTGCCGGGGCAGTCCGCCCGCGGCTTGCCGTAACCAACCGGACACGTCGCCCCCGTAAGTAGTGATCTAGTTCTGTTCCCTTACAACGTAGGAGGCCGCGCAACCGACTTTCCAGCCCTCGTGATCCGTCAGACAGCGACTGGGGGGAAGATGAGGGCATGACTGGAACCCTGGTGCTGCTGCGACACGGCAACAGCGAGTGGAACGCCAAGAACCTCTTCACCGGCTGGGTCGACGTGGACCTGGACGCCAAGGGTGAGGACGAGGCCCGTCGCGGTGGCGAGCTGCTCAAGGAGCAGAACGTGCTGCCCGACGTGGTGCACACCAGCCTGCTCCGTCGCGCGATCCGGACCAGCGAGATCGCGCTGCACCTCACCGACCGCCACTGGATCCCGGTGAAGCGGTCGTGGCGGCTGAACGAGCGCCACTACGGCGCGCTGCAGGGCAAGGACAAGAAGCAGACCCTCGAGGCGTACGGCGAGGAGCAGTTCATGCTCTGGCGCCGGTCGTACGACGTCCCCCCGCCCCCGATCGAGGACGGCTCCGAGTTCTCCCAGTTCGGCGACGCGCGGTACGCGAGCCTCCCGCCCGAGCTGCTGCCGAAGGCCGAGTGCCTGAAGGACGTCCTGGAGCGGGCCCTGCCCTACTGGTACGACGAGATCGTCCCGGACCTGCGCGCCGGCAAGACGGTCCTGGTCGCCGCGCACGGCAACTCGCTGCGCGCGATCGTGAAGCACCTGGACAAGATCTCCGACGAGGCGATCGCCAAGCTGAACATCCCGACCGGCATCCCGCTGCGCTACGACCTGGACGACAACCTGCGCCCGACCAACCCGGGCGGCGAGTACCTCGACCCGGTCGCCGCGAAGGAAGCCGCCGCCGCGGTGGCGAACCAGGGCAAGAAGTAACGACCGACGACGGAGGCCGGGACACCCCCGTGGTGTCCCGGCCTCCGGATCCGGCGCCCTGCGAAGGCGCGGATCGATTCAGTTCTGTCCGGCCGGGCTCTCGCCGGTGACCAGGTAGATCACGTGCTCGCCGATGTTCACGGCGTGGTCGGCGTACCGCTCGTAGAACCGGCCCAGCAGAGCGCCGTCGATGGCGGTCTCCGCGCCGTACGGCCAGTCGTCGGCCAGCATGATCTTGAAGAGGTGCCGCTCGGCGTCGTCGATCGCGTCGTCGTCCGACTCCAGTTCGGCGGCGAGCGCCACGTCGGGCTTGCCGAGCAGCGTGATCAGCTTCTCGGCCATCCGGTCGGCCACGTCCGCCATCTGCTGGAACGTCGGGCGCAGCTCGGCCGGCACGGCCGGCGACGGGTGCCGGCGGGCCGCGGTCTTCGCCACGTGCTCGGCCAGGTCGCCCATCCGCTCCAGGTCGGCGGAGATGTGCAGGGCGGTGATCACTCGCCGCAGGTCACTCGCGACCGGCGCCTGCCGGGCGATGGTGTCGGCGACCTTGACCTCGACCTGCTCGTAGATCTTGTCGACGTCAGCGTCCCGCTCGATCACGGCCTCGGCGGCCTTGAGGTCGGCGGTCAGCAGCGCGGTCGTCGCCTTGCGCAGGGCGGCGCGGACCGCTTCTGCCATGGTCACCAAAAGACGGCCAACCTCGACGAGGTCGGCCTGGTACTCCTCGCGCATGTCTGTAATCCCGGTGCTCCTCAGGGCCGGCCCGAGGTTCGGGCGGCCGGTTGTGATGCCCACGCTATGGGTGACCGGCGGCGCCAACGTGAACAGCGGTGAACGACGCCAGGCGTAGTGGTGAACATTATTCGACGTCGGCCCGATTTGTACTTTTGGCCCTGTAGCCCAGGTAAACAATGACCCTACGATCGCAGCGTGGAATGGAAGTACGCCGTCGGCCTCATCCTGCTCGCGCTCGCCGTCGGTGTCGGGGCGGGCCTGATTCTGGCCCGGGTCCGCCGGCTGGGCGAGACGGCCCCCGAGGGGCCGCTGGAGGGGAGCGCCGCCATCGAACCGGACGAGGACCGCCCGGCAGGTAAGAACGGGATGAAAGGGCTCGGCCGGAAGAGTCTCGACTCGCTGCGGGTCGGTGTCGTCGTCCTCGACTCGGACGATCACCCCGTGCTGGTGAACCCGGCAGCCCGGGCGATGGGACTGCTGCGCTCCGGTGGCGCGCCCGGCACGATCGCCGCGCACCCCATCCTCCGTACCCTGGCGGGCCAGGTGCGACGCACGGGCGTGCGTCGCGAGGTGGAGCTCGACCTGCCCCGAGGCCGCGCCGGCGGTACGCAGGCCCCGCTCGGACTGCACCTGCGGGCCGTCGCCCTGAACTCCACGCACGTCGCGGTCGAGGCCGCCGACGTGACCGAGTCGCACCGGCTGGCCCGCGTCCGCCGTGACTTCGTGGCCAACGTGAGCCACGAGCTGAAAACCCCGATCGGCGCTCTGCAGCTGCTGGCCGAGGCGCTGCTGGACGCCACCCAGCTGCCCGACTCGGCGCCCGAGGCGCAGTCCGAGGACCTGATCGCGGCACGCCGGTTCGCCGAGCGCATCCACCACGAGTCGGCCCGGATGGGCCGGCTGGTCAGCGAGTTGCTCGAGCTCAGCCGCCTGCAGGGGGCCGAGCCGCTGCCGGACCCGGAGCCGGTCCCGCTGGACTGGGTGATCGCCGAGGTGGTGGACCGGACCCGCACCACGTCGTCGGCCAAGAACATCGAGGTCGTCTATGACGGCCCGAAGGGCGCCATGGCGTACGGTAACGACAGCCAGATCGCCACCGCCGTCACCAATCTCGTGGAGAACGCGATCGCGTACTCCGGCGAGGACACCAAGGTCTCGCTCACCATGCGGCAGAGCGACGACTGGATCGAGATCGACGTCGCCGATCAGGGCATCGGCATCGCTCCGCAGGACGTCGACCGGATCTTCGAGCGGTTCTACCGTGCTGATCAGGCGCGGTCCCGCTCCACCGGTGGCACCGGCCTCGGCCTGGCCATCGTCAAGCACATCGCCACCAACCACGGTGGTCGTGTCGACGTCACCAGCGCCCTCGGCGACGGCTCTACGTTCACCCTGCGCCTACCCGCGCGTCCCCCGGAAGCCCCCTCGCCGTCACCGACGGCGATTGAGATCGAGTCTGGTGTGGCCGGGCGCTGAGTCTTCCGGGCGGCTCCGCCGCAACACCCGGAAAACCCAGATATGCCCTGCCACCGACGACGGAAGGAACCACATTGGCCCGCGTGCTCGTGGTCGAGGACGAGGAGTCGTTCTCCGACGCACTGTCGTACATGCTGCGTAAAGAGGGTTTCGAGGTGTCGGTCGCCGCGACCGGGACCTCCGCCCTCACGCAGTTCGACCGGACCGGTGCCGACATCGTGCTGCTCGACCTCATGCTGCCGGAGATGTCCGGCACCGAGGTCTGCCGCCAGCTGCGGCAGCGCTCGGCCGTCCCGATCATCATGGTCACCGCCCGGGACAGCGAGATCGACAAGGTTGTCGGCCTGGAGATCGGTGCGGACGACTACGTCACCAAGCCGTACTCGCCGCGTGAGCTGGTCGCCCGGATCCGTGCCGTGCTGCGCCGGCAGGGCACCGAGGCCGCCGAGGTGACCACTCCGACGCTCGCCGCCGGACCGGTCCGGATGGACGTGGAACGCCACGTGGTCACCGTCGACGGCGCCGGCGTCCAGTTGCCGCTCAAGGAGTTCGAGCTGCTCGAGCTGCTGCTCCGCAACGCCGGCCGGGTCCTCACCCGGGGCCAGCTGATCGACCGCGTCTGGGGTGCCGATTACGTCGGCGACACCAAGACCCTGGACGTCCACGTCAAGCGCCTGCGCTCCAAGGTCGAACCCGAGCCGTCGGCCCCGCGCTACATCGTCACGGTGCGCGGCCTCGGCTACAAGTTCGAACCCTAGAGATCTTTCGAGGGTACGGACCAGGCCCTCCCGCCGAACCCGACCCGTCCCCAGGAGTCCGCGCGATCAGCTGCCCGCCCCGGGCCGCTGCGCGGCCGCCGGGGACGGGCGGGTGGTCCCGCTGCGCCCCGTTCCGTGCGTCCCCGGCGTGCCACCCCGCACCCGTGCGGCGGCGTCTGCCGGGACCTGCTCGGCTAGGCGTTGCGGGGGGAGGCCGGCTCGCGGCCGCCGCGCTTCTTCGGGGCGGTGGCCAGGGCGGTTGCCGGGTGGATGGCGATCAGGCCGGACTTCAGGCGGGCCGCGCAGAGCTCGGCGAGTTTCTCGTACGCCGCGTCGCCGATGAGCGCGGTCAGCTCCGGGCCGTAGGTGACGTACATCGGCTCGGTGCCGACGTGTGCGTCCGGTGACGACGTGCACCACCAGGAGAGGTCGTGGCCGCCCGGACCCCAGCCGCGGCGGTCGAACTCGGTCAAAGTGGACTGCAGGAGCTTCGCGCCGTCGGCTCGTGTGATCCAGTCCTGTTCCCGGCGGACCGGCAGCTGCCAGCAGACGTCCGGCTTGTAGACGAGCGGATGCACGCCGTCCCGCAGCGCCTGGGCGTGCAGCGCGCAGCCGCCCCCGGCCGGGAAGTCCGCGTCGTTGAGGAACACGCACGGCCCGTCACCGGATCGGGTGGCAGTACGCCGTGCGGGTTTGGTTCCGTCGACGGAATCCATCTCGGTGTAATTCTTGAACCCCCGCCGGTGGTGCTGCCACGTCTCCGGAGTGAGTTTCGCGGCGGCCGCTTTCACCCGGTTCTCGTCGTCCGCGTCGGTGAAGAACGCGCCGTGCGAACAGCAGCCGTCCTCGGCCCGGCCCGGCAGGATGCCCCGGCAGGCAGAGCCGAAAACGCAGGTCCAGCGGGAGAGCAGCCAGGTAAGGTCGGCGCGGACGAGGTGCTGCTCGTCGGCGGGATCGAGGAATTCGATCCACTCGCGAGGGAAGTCGAGCGGGACCTCGGCGGGCGGCTGCGTGCGGCTCATCCGGCTCAGCGTACGCCCAATGGTGGACCCTGACCGTTTAGAGGTGATATATCCGTGCGTGCCGGACGAGGCTACCCTTGAACCGTGAGTTCCCGCGTTCCCGTGCTTCTCTCCAGCTCGTCGGTCTTCCCGGAGCCGACTGCGGCCGCGTTCGAAATGGCGGCCACGGTGGGTTACGACGGCCTCGAGGTCATGGTCTGGACCGACGCTGTCAGCCAGGACGCCGGCGCCCTGAAGGGGCTGGCCGATCACTACGACGTTCCGGTGCTCTCGGTCCACGCGCCCTGTCTGCTGGTCACCCAGCGGGTGTGGAGCTCCGACCCGTGGGAGCGGCTGGCGAAAGCCGCTGAGCTGGCCGAGACGCTCGGCGCGCCCACCGTCGTGGTGCACCCGCCGTTCAGCTGGCAGCGCGACTACGCCCGCAACTTCGCCGAGGGCCTGGAGCAGGTGCGCAGCCGGCACCCCGACCTGTCCTTCGCGATCGAGAACATGTTCCCGGTGAAGATGGCCGGCCGCTGGTTCGTGCCGTACACGCCGGGCTGGGACCCCACCGAGACCGGCTTCGACGCCTACACGCTGGACCTGTCGCACTGCGCGGCGTCCCGGATCGACGCCCTCGAGATGGCCGACAGGATGGGCGCCGGCCTGAAACACGTGCACCTCGGCGACGGCACCGGCGAGGGCCGCGACGAGCACCTGGTCCCCGGGCGGGGCAACCAGCCCTGCGCCGAACTGCTCCGGAGCCTGGCCGGCCGAGGCTTCACCGGCTCCGTGGCACTGGAGATCAATACCCGCAAGGCCTCCAGCCGGGCCGCCCGGGAGGCCGACTTGCGGGAGGCGCTGGAGTTCGCGCGCCGCCACCTGGCTCCCGCCGCCACGACACTGACCAACCCCCGCTAACCCCGCCGTCCCTTCCACGATCTGCCGATGCACGCGTCTTCGCCGACATCGCCAAGATCGCGCGGCGGCGCGGCGGCGCGGCGGCGCGGCGGCGCGGTGGGGGGCAGGCGGCGTTTAGGCGGGGGTCAGGGCTGCCCGTTTGCGGGCCCGGTGGGCGGCCACGTGGGAGCGGGTCGCGCAGCGCTCCGAGCAGAAGCGCCGGCAGTTGTTCGACGACGTGTCCAGATAGACGTTGCCGCAGCGCTCGTCGGCGCAGATGCCGAAGCGGGCGCTGCCGTACTCGCAGAGCCACACCGCGAGGCCCCACGCCGCGCCCGCCAGGTATTCCGCGCTGACCGACGAACCCCGGCTGGCCACGTGCATGTGCCAGTCGCTGGCGTCGTGCCCGGAGATGCGTGGCTGCACCGGGTACGCCTCGAGCATCGTGTTCAGCTCGCGCACCGCCTCGGAGTCGCGCCCGGACGTGCCGTACTCGAAGACCTCGCGCAGCCGGCGCTGTGCGCGGCGGAACACGGCGAGGTCTTTCTCGACGACCTGGTCTCGCATGTAGCCCTGCTCGCCGGAGAACAAGGCACGCAACCCGGCGAGATCGTCCAGTCCGGCGTTGACGAGGTCGACTGCCGTCCGGGCGTACGCATCGAAGTTCACCCGACAACGGTAGCCGCAGGTTGGCGCGTAGGGCATGTATGAAGCGCGGCGACGTTTGCCGGCCTGCCCGGAGGTTACCCTCGGCACATGCTCCGTTCCCTCTTTCTCGCGGCGGCCGGCTCGTCCCGGCTCGAGCGTCTGGTCGAGTCAGCACCTGTCAGCAAGGGATTCGTGCGGCGGTTCATCGCCGGCAGCGCCGGTGACGCCTTGCGGGTGAGCCGGGAACTCGCCGACGACGGTCTGGCCGTGACGCTGGACCACCTGAGGGAGGACACCCGGACGGCGGAGCAGGCGGCGGCGGTCCGCCAGGAGTACGTGACGATCCTGGGCCGGCTGCGCGAGGCCGGCCTGACGCCGGCGGCCGAGGTGAGCCTGAAGCTGTCCGCGCTGGGTCAGCGGATCGACGAGAAACTGGCGCTGGAGCACGCGCACGCGATCTGTGCGGCAGCGGCGGAGGCCGGCACCACGGTGACGCTGGACGCCGAGGATCACACCACCACCGACGCGATGTTCGAGACGCTGCTGGAGCTGCGCCGCGACTTCCCGGAGACCGGCGCGACGCTGCAGGCGCATCTGCGGCGGACCGAGGGGGACTGCCGGGAGCTGGCGACGGCGGGTTCGCGGGTCCGGCTCTGCAAGGGGGCGTACGCGGAACCGGAGTCGGTGGCGTTCCAGTCGGCGCTCGACGTCGACAAGTCGTTCGTGCGCTGCCTCAACATCCTGATGTCGGGGGAGGGGTACCCGATGGTCGCGACGCACGACCCGCGGCTCATCGCGATCGGTGAGGACCGCGCCCGCTGGTTCGACAGGTCGACCGGGGAGTACGAGTTCCAGCTTCTGTACGGGGTGCGTCCCGACGAGCAGGCCCGTCTCGCCGCGGGCGGTCACACGGTCCGCGTGTACCTGCCGTACGGCGACCAGTGGTACGGCTACCTGATGCGCCGGATCGCCGAGCGTCCCGTCCGGGTTCTCACGTCGAAGAAGTGACGCTCCCCTGAAAGAAGTAACCCAACCGGGTCAAAACCTCGCAGATCCGGCGTGTCGGGCTTGACTTTTTGTGGGCATTTCACGGAACGCATCGCGTTGGTCACAGCTGTATCGATACCGTTCTGATGACACGCACGTGCCTGCGAAAGGATCGGTGCGACGAGATGACGGGTCCAGCCCAGACCGAGGAACGACTCTCGGAGGTACGGTTCCTGACGGTGGCCGAGGTGGCCGCGCTCATGCGGGTTTCCAAGATGACCGTCTACCGGCTCGTGCACGGCGGTGACCTCACCGCGGTGCGGGTCGGCCGCTCGTTCCGGGTGCCGGAGCACGCGGTACACGAATATCTTCGCGGCGCCTTCTCGCAGAGCGCCTGACGACCGGCCGCCCCCGGCGCCTGCCGGGGTCGTGTTGGCCCGTCGCGATCGTCCCGGTACGCTGGACCGGTTGGTTCCCGGGTCTGCGCGCCGATCGTGACGCCACGCTCCGGGTGCCGTCCAGTCCGGTACCGGCCGTGCCTTCGGGTCGTCGGTCCACCCACATGGTTTCGAGAGGCTTTTCGTATGGGCTCCGTGGTCAAGAAGCGCCGCAAGCGTATGGCGAAGAAGAAGCACCGCAAGCTGCTGCGCAAGACCCGCGTCCAGCGTCGCCGTCTCGGCAAGTGACGGACGGCCGGGCGGATCGCCCGGCCGCGACCGGATCTTGCCGACCCTGTCCCGAGGCTCGCATCGAGAGGTGCACCCGTGGTGACCTCACCGCCCAGCGTTGTCGTGGTCACCGGAGTCAGCCGTTATCTCGGCGCTCGGGTGGCCGCCCGCCTCGCAGCTGACCCACGGATCGATCGTGTCGTCGGCCTGGACCCGCATGACCCGCCCGCCGGCCTGCTCGGCCTGCTGGACGGTGTGGAGCGGATCCGGGCCGACGCGCGCGCGGCCACCGAGGCCATCGCCGATCTCGGCGCCGAGGCCGTCGTCCATCTGGCCGTGACGAGTGTGCCCGACGGCCGTCACGGTGGCCGGGCCGCGATGAAAGAACAGAACGTCATCGGCACCATGCAGGTGCTCGCGGCCGCCCAGGGCGCGCCCGGCCTGCGCAAACTCGTGGTGCGTTCCTCCACTGCGGCATACGGCGCCTCGTTCCGTGACCCGGCCGTCTTCACCGAGGACACCGAGCCCCGCGCCGTGCCGCGCGGGCCGTTCGCCCGGGACATCCTCGACATCGAGGGATACGTCCGGGGTTTCCGCCGGCGCCGCCCCGAGGTGGCCGCGACAGTGCTGCGCTTCGCCCCCATGATCAGCTCGACGGCCGAGACCTCGCTGACCCGATACTTCGCCCAGCCGGTCGTGCCGACCGTGCTCGGCCGTAACGCCCGCCTCCAGTTCGTGCACGTCGAGGACGCGCTGGAGATCCTGCACCGCTCGGTGATCGAGGACCATCCCGGCACGTTCAACGTCGCCGGCGCCGGTGTCCTGATGCTCGCCCAGGCGGTTCGCCGGGCCGGCCGGGTCGCCCTGCCGCTGCCCGAGTCGGCGCTCTCCACCGGCGCCTCGCTGCTGCGCAATCTCGGTGTCGAGCAGATCGGCCTGGACCAGATCGACCTCTTCGTGCACGGTCGGGTGGTGGACACCTCCCGTCTGATCCGTGAGTTCGGCTTCACCCCGCGCACCACCACTGCCGCGTTCGAGGAGTTCATCCAGGCACACGTGGCCGGTTCCACTCTCACCGCGGACCGTCTGGTCGCCGCCGAGCAGGCCCTTCTGGACGGCATCCGCCGGGTCCGGGCCGCGGCGGACGCCACGCCGGACCGGGTGCCGGTGGGAAGCGACCGGTCGTGAGCCAGGACGAGTACCGTCGTGACGCGCTGCCCGGACATGCCGAGTTCCAGTTGCCGAAACCGCCGCCGGTGCAGCGGGTGAACGGCAACCGGCCGATCCCGGAGGCCGTCCCGGTTCCCGATGCCCGGGACGCCGGTGCGGAGATCCCGGACGTCTGGGACCAGCGGCTGGCGAGCACGCTGGCCTTCCTGCGCCGCCGGCTGGCCGGGGCGTACGAAGTGGACGAGTTCGGCTTCGACCCGGAGCTCACCGACACGGTGTTCCAGCCGATCCTCAAGATCCTGTACCGGGACTGGTTCCGCACCGAGGTGCTCGGCATCGAGAACGTGCCGTCCGAGGGCGGCGGCCTGGTGGTCGGCAACCACTCCGGCACGATCGCGCTGGACGCGCTGATGCTCACCGTCGCGATGCGCGACAAGCATCCGAGCGAGCGACACCTGCGCCTGCTCGGCGCCGACCTGGTGTTCCGGATGCCGGTGATGAGCGAGCTGGCCCGTGCGGCCGGTGCGACGGTGGCCTGCAACCCGGACGCCGAGCGCCTGATGACCAGCGGGCAGTTGGTCGGCGTCTTCCCGGAGGGCTTCAAGGGCATCGGGAAACGCTTCTCCGAGCGTTACAAGCTGCAGCGGTTCGGCCGGGGCGGGTTCGTGTCGGCGGCTCT
This sequence comes from Actinoplanes sp. NPDC023936, assembly GCF_040639325.1. Taxonomy (NCBI): domain Bacteria; kingdom Bacillati; phylum Actinomycetota; class Actinomycetes; order Micromonosporales; family Micromonosporaceae; genus Actinoplanes; species Actinoplanes sp. NPDC023936. Next base: position 172,347 of record NZ_JBEZZR010000010.1, read on the forward strand.
GCGCACCGGCACCCCGATCATTCCGGTGGCGATCGTCGGGGCCGAGGAGACGTACCCGATCCTGGCCGATCTGAAGCCGCTGGCCCGGCTGCTCGGCGTGCCGTACTTCCCGGTGACGCCGACGTTCCCGCTCCTCGGCCCGCTGGGTCTGGTGCCGCTGCCGAGCAAGTGGCTGATCCAGTTCTGCCCGCCGATTCCGACAGCGCATCTGACCGAGTTCGCCGACGACCCGCTGGTCGTCTACAACCTCGCCGACCAGGTCCGGGAGACGATCCAGGCCACCCTGCACGAGCTGCTGGAGAAGCGCCCGGACGCATTCGGTCCGTGACCGTCAAGTGACACATAGTCGCAGTCACTGGAATGAATCGCCCGGACCGACCTATAGTGACAGTTGAGGGGCGGCCCCGAAGTCGGTAACGACTTTCGGCACCGCCCCTCGCCAATGAGCTGGCTCAGAACAGGTCGTTCAGCAACCCGTCCAGCATCCCGCCGTCCGGCCCGTCGTCGAGGATGACCGGTGGGGTCGTCACCGGGACGGTGGGCGTGGGCGACGTCGCCCCGATCCTCGCCGGCGACTTCGACGGCGACGTGGTCGTCGGCGCCACCGTTCCCGGCACGGTCGCCGCGTCGCCGGTGTCGTCCGGCTTCGTGGTGATCACGCTCTTCGACGGTTTCGGTGTGGCGGCCTGGCCCTGCTGCTTGCTCGGCGACTTGCCGCCGGTGTGCCCGGGCTTCGGCTGCGCGGCCGGTCCGGCGGAGGCGTTGTCGTCCTCGCCGCCGCCACAGGTGCGCAGTTTCGGCCCGAGCTCGTCGGAGCCGCTCGGCGTGATCTTCTCGCAGTCGAGGCCGGTCCGCAGCCGATCGGTGCGGCCCGCCACGTCCTCCAGCAGCGCCAGCGACGCCGCGGCCCGGTCCCGGTTCGCCGGGGAGAGCTTGCCCAGGGCCGGGGCGAACACCTTGCGCTGCGCCACGACGAAACCGTCCAGCGTGGTCAGCGGCTTGGTGTCCTGATGGGAGACAGCGGACGTGTTGAGCAGCCGGACACCCTTGCGGGTGTCCGCGTCCATGTCTTCCAGCACCGTGCGGAACGCCGGGTCGCCGCCGTCCATGGAGACCGCCTCGGCCAGCCGGTTGCGGGCGAAGTCCAGCGAGAGCTGGCCCCGCGACACGTCCGATCCGGCGATCGCCAGCTGCGCCCGCTCGGTGGAGCGCTTGACGCCGTAGAGCGCGTCGCCGGGCGATGCGCTCTCACTCGCCGCGGAGATCCCGGAGACCGCCATCGCGCCGGCGGCGACACCGATCACGATCGCGCCCCGGGCCCGGATCCGGCGGCCGAAGAACGACCGCCGGCTTCCGGTCGTGTCGATGACGGGTTCGGCGTCGTCGATGGCGGTCCGGCCGATGCCGTCTCGCTCGGCCGTGGCGACCAGCATGGCGCGCAGGCCGACGCGGAACTCGGATTCGACCGGTGCGCCGGGCCGGGCCGCGCCGAGGCGGCTGCCGATGGCGACCAGCCGGTTGAGCTCCTCGTCGGCTTGCCCACGGGTGTGGTGCCGACGGGCGCCGCCGGCCTCGTCGAGTAGTTCCGCGAAGCGCTCGGCGCTCCGGCGGTCCAGGAATTCGAACTTCACCGTGGGCACCTCCCCTCGCTCGTGGCTGTCTCGCCGGCCTGCGGGCCGGCGTAGGCGACGGAGGCGGATTTACCGGCCCCGGCTCGCATCCGGACAAACGCGCGACACGCGGCACCGGTTACGGGTACGAGGGGGTGCCATCGGGTATCGGAGATCGACATCCGAGAGCGCCTGATCAAGACTGGAACCCTTCCGGCAGCAACCGGTTGAGCGCTCGGACGGCCCGGTATTGCAGGGCCTTGATGGCGCCCTCGTTCTTGCCCATGGTCTGTGCCGTCTCGGCGACCGAGAAGCCCTGCAGGAAGCGCAGCACGATGCACTCCTGCTGCTCGGGGTTGAGCTGCTTGACCGCGGTGAGCAGGGCGACGTTCGTGATGTGGTCGACCACCGCGGATTCCGGGCTGCCCTCCGGTCCGCGGTCCTCCCGGTCGGCGTCGAGGACGTCCCCGGTGGTCACCTCGAGGCGGTACCGCCCCGACTTGAAGTGGTCGGCGACCAGGTTGCGGGCGATCGTGACCAGCCAGGCGCCGAGGTCCCGGCCCTGCCAGGTGAAGCTGCCGATGCGCTTGAGCGCGCGCAGGAAGGTGTCCGAGGTGAGGTCCTCGGCGAGCTGCCGATTGCCGACCCGGAAGTAGACGAACCGGAAGACGGTGTCGACGTACCGGTCGTAGATCAGTCCGAAGGCCTCGGCCTCGCCGGCCTGTGCCCGTTCGACGAGCGCCCACACCTCGGCGGCGGGGTCGCCACGATCGGGCCGGGCCGGGTGTTTCGGCGGCGCGGTCTCGGTGGGTGGTCCGGTGGTGCTCTGGGTCGGCAGGACGACGGTGTGGTCGCCCGGCGCCGTGTCCGGCTCGCCGATGTTCGACCGCTGACCCGCCGTCGGCTGGGCGGGCGGGCGTGGCGACCCGGCCCGTCCGCCGAACTTGCCGTTGCCTCCGTGTGGCTGGGCGACGGCCGGCGGCCCGTTCGGCGTCCGGCGGCTGCCGGTCTGCTTCGGGCTGTCACCGCGGATCGCGTTGACGATGCCGCCGTCGAACGACTCACGCAGGGTGTTCAAGCCCTCGTTGAGCGCGAGCCGGGCCGCGAGGACATCGCGGTGGAACGGGTCCCCGGCGTACACATGGGTCACTTCGCCTCCTCAACCCGGCGGGCCTGTGACGATCGCGAATCAGTCCCGCCAGACGTGAATTCGCCATGATTCCGTGCTTTGTGTGGCACAGCGGCCTCCTCGGGATGAGGGTGGTCACTCACAACAAAAGGGGCGGGTCAACCCGCTGAAAAGCCGGTCGACCTCACCCGTTGGTGTGGAGTCCGTTACGCAGACGGAAGTATCACCGACATCGGACACGAGGAGTCGCACACCATGTGCGCTGCGCGCAAAGCCGCGAATCGGATCTTTACCCCGTCCAGAGTCGGCTCGACGATCGCTGGTGGAGCGTCGGCGCCGACGGACCTGATGTCCGGCATGCCGCTCCGGGGTCGTTTGTGCCAAACTCGGGCCTCGTGGAGGAACCCGCCCGCGATCCGGTTGCCGAGGCCGCCGACCGCCACCCCGACCGGCCCGCCCTGATCGCCGGGGACGCGGTTCTCACCTGGGCAGAACTGGACAGTCGCGTGTCCACCGCGGCGCGCTGGGCGGCCGCGCGCACCGCGCCGGGCGATCGGGTCGCGCTGGTCCTCGGCAACACCGTGGACTTCGCCGTCGCCTACTTCGGAGTGCTGCGTGCCGGCCGGGTCGCGGTGCCGCTCAATCCCGGTTACACGGCCCGCGAGATCGATCATGCGGTGATGGACTCGGGGGCGGCGCTGATCGTCGGGGAACCCGCGGGACCGCCTCGGCTGCGCCTGGTGACTGCTCCCCGCGTACCCGATGAGCAGGAAGCTGGGGACGGCATCCTGCCGGCGGTCAAGGCAGCGGATCTCGCGGTCCTGCTCTACACCTCGGGGACGAGCGGGCGTCCGAAAGGGGCCATGCTCACCCACGCCGCGCTGGCGGCGAACCACGACCAGCTGGACCGGATCGAGCCGCCGGTGGTCGGCCCCGGCGACGTGGTGCTGCTCGCGGTGCCGTTCTTCCACGCCTACGGCCTGAACACCGGGCTCGGGACGGTCGCCCACCACGCGGCGACGGGGGTTCTGGCCGAGCGTTTCGATCCGGCGGAGACGCTCGCGCTGATCGCCCGGCACGAGGTGACTGTCGCGGTCGGCGTGCCCGGGATGTATCAGGCCTGGACCTCGGCGCCCGGCGCGGCGGAGGCCCTGCGCGGCCTGCGGACCGCGGTCTGTGGCGCGGCGCCGCTGGGTGCCGGCGCGGCGGCGCGCTTCCGCGCCGCGACGGGCAAGAGCATCCTGATCGGGTACGGGTTGACCGAGACGGCGCCGGTGCTCACCACGACCGCCGTCAGTCACCGGGACAAGAGCGACTCGATCGGCCGGCCGCTGCCCGGGGTCGAGCTGCTGCTGCGCGACCCGGCCGGCGCCGAGCTGTGGCGTGACGGCACCGCCTCGGTGGAGGACGACCTGGCCGACCTGAACCCGGCCGACCCGGACCTGGACGTCGCGGCCTCGGCCGGCACCGACCCCGGCGAGATCGTGGTGCGCGGCGCCAACCTCTTCTCCGGGTACTGGCCGGACGGCAGCGGCGGGCCCGGCCCGGACGGCTGGTGGCCCACCGGCGACGTGGCGTACGCGGACGGCGACGGCGACCTGGTCCTGGTCGACCGGATCGGCGAGCTGATCCTGGTGAACGGCTTCAACGTCTACCCCGCCGAGATAGAACGGGTATTGGACGGGCATCCGCGGGTGGCCGCCGCCGCCGTGGTCGCGGTGCCCGACGCGGAGAGCGGGCAGCGGCCGCACGCGTACGTGGTGCCCGCCGGCGAACCGCCGCCGAGCGTGACCGAGCTGCAGGTGTGGTGCGCGGCCCGGCTGGCCCGCTTCAAGCTGCCCGGCATCGAGCTGGTCACCGAACTGCCCCGGTCGCCGATCGGCAAAGTGCGTAAGAAGGAGCTATGAACCGACTCACCCTGATCAGCCGGGCCGGCTGCCACCTCTGCGAGGTCGCCGAGCAGACCCTCGACCGGATCGCGCCGCAGCAGTGGACCAAGGTCGACGTGGACTCCGACATCGAGTTGGAGCGGGATTACGGCGACCGGGTGCCGGTGCTGCTGCTGGACGGCAAGGAGCACGGATACTGGCGCATCGAGGAGGAGCGCCTGTTACGGGATTTGGCTCGACAGCCCGGGGAACCACGGCTGTAACTTGGCTCCTCGTGACAGCTAAGCACCTGGTCTGGGACTGGAACGGCACCCTTCTCGACGATCTTCCCCTGGTGGTCTCCTCGACCAACGCCGCGTTCGCGGCGGTCGGCGCCCGTAACGTCGCCGCCGACGAGCACCGGCGGGCCTTCCGCCGGCCGGTGGCCGAGTTCTACGCCGAGATGCTCGGCCGGGCCGTGGACGCCGAGGAGTTCGGGCGACTCGATCAGATCTTCCACGACGCGTACCGGCTCGGGCTGACCGACATCTCGCTGGCCGCCGACGCGATGACCGCGATCAAGACCTGGCCCGGCTCCCAGTCGCTGCTCTCCATGTGGTTCCACAGCGAGCTGGTCCCGGCCGTCGAGACGTACGGCCTGGCCGGGCTCTTCGCCCGTATCGACGGATTGCGCACCGAGGTCGGCGGCGATCTGAAGGCCGGGCACCTGGCGCGGCACCTGGCCGAGCTCGGCATCGACGGCAGCGACGTCGTCATGATCGGTGACTCTCTGGACGACGCGCACGCCGCCGAATCCGTCGGCGGGGCGGCCGTGCTCTACACCGGCGGCTTCACCGACCCGGACCGGTTGCGCAATTCCGGCTATCCGGTGGCCGACACGCTGGTAGGCGCGGTAGAGATGGCCATGTCACTCTAGGTCAGGTGGCCCTGGCGGGGGTCGCTCGGTAATACTCGATAGGTCGGCCCGGCTAACACAGCTGGGTCGATCTTGTCCAATTGTCCCGACAAGATCGCGATTTGTGCACGCCTTCACAAGCGCCTACTCTGTGACTCCGACGAGCCCCGCTACCACAGCCACCCCAAGAGGGTTTCACCGGTATCGCACAGACAGGGCTCACCGCAGGTCCGCCTCGTCGGCACGGAGTCAGATGAGTCAGCAGCGTCAAGGAAGCACGCCCGGCGATGCCGGTGGCGTCCCGGCCTTCCCGGATCTCCCGGAGGCCACTATCGCGCGGCTGCCCGAGTACCTGCGGGCTCTCCACCACCTCGCCGAGACCGGCGCCGAGACCGTCTCCAGCGAGGGCCTCGCGGCCGCGGCCGGAGTGAACTCCGCGAAGCTCCGCAAGGACCTCTCGCACCTGGGCTCCTACGGCACCCGTGGCGTCGGTTACGACGTCGCCCTGCTCGTCGACCAGATCGAGCACATCCTCGGCCTGGACAAGAACCGGGCGGTCTGCCTGGTCGGCGTCGGCAACCTCGGGCACGCCCTGGCGGGTTACGCCGGGTTCGCGAGCCGCGGTTTCCGGGTGGTGGCCCTCTTCGACGCCGATCCGAACAAGGTCGGCGAGCGGATCAACGGCCTCACCGTGCGGCACATCGACGACCTGAACGCGGTCGCCGCCGAGGAGTCGATCGCGATCGGCGTGATCGCCACCCCGCCCGGCTCCGCCCAGGCGGTCGCCGACGTGCTGGTCGCCGCCGGTGTGACAAGCATCCTGAACTTCGCGCCGGGCGTGCTCTCGGTGCCCCCGAATGTTGATGTTCGTAAGGTGGATCTCGCCATAGAGCTGCAGATCCTTTCGTTCCATGAGCACCGCAAGGCGTCTCTGACCGCGCTACCTGGTGGCCGGTCCGCCGCGGCGGGCAATCAGGAGGCGGTCGGCTCGTGAACCTGCTCAGCATCGGTGCCTCGTACCGCACCGCCGACGTCGCGGCCCTGGAGCGGCTCGCCATCCCCGAGTCCGCGGTGCCCGACTTGCTGCAGAAACTCGTCGCCCAGCCCTATGTCGGCGAGGCCGTCGTGGTCTCCACCTGCAACCGGGTCGAGGTCTACGCGGCGGTCTCCGGCTTCCACGGCGGGCTCGGCGACATCTGCAACGTGCTCGCCGAGCACTCCGGCATCCCGGCCAACGATCTCGCCGGCCACCTCTACGTGCACTACGGCGAGGCGGCGGTCCGGCACTCGTTCCGGGTCTCCTCCGGTCTCGACTCGATGGTCGTCGGCGAGGCTCAGATCCTCGGGCAGCTGCGCGACGCGTACCACGCGGCGACCGAGGTGGACTCGGCCGGCCGGCTGCTGCACGAGCTGATGCAGCAGGCGCTCCGGGTCGGTAAGCGGGCGCACGCCGAGACCGGCATCGACCGGGCCGGCCAGAGCGTCGTGACGGCCGCGCTGGACGTGGCCGCCGACCACCTGGGCGGCGACCTGTCCGGCCGGTCCGCGCTGGTGATCGGGGCGGGCGCGATGGGCGCTCTCTCGGTGGCCACGCTGACGCGTACCGGGGTGGGCCCGCTGCGGATCACCAACCGCAGCCTGGAGCGTGCCGACCGGCTGGCCGAGGCGTACGGCGCGGTCGCGGTCCCGTTCGAGGACCTGGAGACGGCCCTCCGCGAGGTGGACATCGTGGTCAGCGCGACCGCCTCCACCGAGCCGGTGCTGACCCGCTCCCGGCTGGAGGCGGCGCTCGCCGCCCGGAGCGGCGCCGCGCACCCGCTCGTCGTGCTGGACCTGGCCGTGCCGCGGGACGTGGCGCCGGACGCCGGCGACCTGCCGGGCCTGGTCGTGGTCGACATCGACAGCCTCGCGGCGAGCCGCCGGGCGCTGCCCGCGGCGGCCGAGACCGCGGCCGTCGAGCAGATCGTCGCCAGTGAGGTGGACAACTTCCTCGGCTGGCTGCGCGGCGCGGAGATCGCGCCTACCGTGGCGGCGTTGCGGACCCGTGCGGAGGAGGTGGTCTCGGCGGAGATGCGCAAGCTGATCTCGCGACGGCCGGACTTCACCGAGGAGCAGCGGGCCGATGTTTCCCGTACCCTGCACCGGGTCGTGCAGCAACTGCTGCATTCGCCGACGGTACGGGTGCGTCAGCTGGCCGCCGAACCCGGCGGGGATCAGTACGCGGCGTTGCTGCGTGAACTGTTCGACCTGGACGTGCCGCTCGCCACCCACGCGAACGCGGTGCCGGAGATCGGGGGGAAGGCGTGAAACCGCTTCGGCTCGGCACCCGGGGCAGCGCCCTGGCGGTCACCCAGTCGCAGATGGTCGCCGACGCGCTGACCGCTGCCACCGGCCGCCCGGTGGAACTGGTCCGGATCGTCACGCCCGGTGACCAATCCGCGGCGCCCGTCGCTCAGCTGGGCGTCGGTGTCTTCGTGTCCGCGCTGCGTGACGCGCTGATCGCCGATGAGATCGACTTCGCCGTCCACTCGTACAAGGATCTCCCGACCGGCGACTACCCGCGGCTGCACATCGCCGCCGTCCCGGTGCGGGAGGACCCCCGGGACGCGTTGATCACCCGTACCGGCCTGGCCCTCGCCGAGCTCCCGCCCGGTTCCAAGATCGGGACCGGAGCGGTGCGCCGAATCGCGCAACTGCGTGCTCTCGGCCTAGAGTTGCAGGTCACGCCGATTCGAGGGAACGTGGACACGCGGATCGCACGAGTGCTCGGCCCCCAGGCCGACCTCGACGCCGTCGTCCTCGCCCGAGCCGGTCTGGCGCGTCTCGGCCGGACCGGGGAGATCAGCGAGACGCTCGACCCGATGCTCATGCTGCCCGCCCCTGCCCAGGGCGCGCTGGCGGTGGAGTGCCGGGCCGGCGACACGGACCTGGTCGGGCTGCTGTCCGAGCTCGACCACGCACCGACCCGGGCCGCCGTCATGGCGGAACGGGCGTTGCTTGCCACGCTGGAGGCCGGGTGCTCCGCCCCGGTCGCCGCCTATGCCGAGCTCGCCGAAGGTGAGAACGGTGACGAGATCTACCTGCGCGGTGCGGTGATCAGCCCAGATGGGGTTCGAGCCATCCGGCTGTCGCGCACCGGAACGCCCGCCGGCGCGGCGGAGATCGGCAAGGCACTCGCCATCGATCTCCTCGACGCCGGCGCCGATACCCTGATGGGGAGCACAGAATGACCACCCGCACCGCCCGTAAGCCAGCCGGACGCATCGCGTTCATCGGCGCCGGACCCGGCGACCCGGAGCTGCTGACCCGTCGCGCGTACGCGGCGCTGACCGATGCCGACCAGGTGGTCTACGACCGCGGCGTGCCCGAGTCGCTGCTGAGCGCGATCCGCTCGGACGCCAAGGAAGACGCCCAGTTCAGCCCGGCCGAGGGCGCCCCCGGCGACGTCGCCAAGGTGCTGCTCTCCGCCGCCAAGTCCGGCCTCTCCGCGGTGCACCTGGTCGCCGGCGACCCGTTCGGCCACGACTCGGTGGTCAAGGAGGTGCAGGCGGTCGCCCGGACCGCTGTGCACTTCGAGGTGATCCCCGGCATCGGCCAGGCGGAGGGCGTCGCGGCGTACGCCGGTGTGCCGCTGCCCGGCGTGCGGGTCGCCGCCGACGTCGACGACATCACCACCCTGGACTTCGACGCGCTCGCCGGCGCGGCCCAGAAGGGCTCGTTCGCGGTCGCCGTGGACGCCGGCGACCTCGCCGCCGTGCGTGACGGCCTGCTCGCCGCCGGCGTCGAGCCGGGCGTCCCGGTCGGCGTGACCGGCGACGGCACCGGCGAGACGCAGTACACCACCACCTCGACCGTGGACAGCTTCGTCGCTGCGGCGCTCGGCTTCACCGGCCGGGTCGTGCTCACCGTCGGCTCCGAGGTCGCCGAGCGCGACACCATGAGCTGGTGGGAGAACCGCCCGCTGTACGGCTGGAAGGTGCTCGTGCCGCGGACCAAGGAGCAGGCCGGCGCGATGAGCGCCCGGCTGCGGGCCTACGGCGCGATCCCGTGCGAGGTGCCGACCATCGCGGTCGAGCCGCCGCGCACCCCGGCGCAGATGGAGCGCGCGGTCAAGGGCCTGGTCGACGGCCGGTACGCCTGGGTGATCTTCACTTCGGTGAACGCGGTCCGGGCGGTCTGGGAGAAATTCGCCGAGCACGGCCTGGACGCCCGCCACTTCGGCGGCGTCAAGATCGCGTGTATCGGTGAGGCCACCGCCGAGGCGGTCCGCGCGTTCGGCATCCAGCCCGAGCTGGTCCCGGCCGGCGAGCAGTCCAGCGAGGGCCTGCTGGCCGAGTTCTCGCCGCACGACGAGATCCTCGACCCGGTCGGCCGGGTGCTGCTGCCGCGTGCCGACATCGCCACCGAGACCCTGGCGGCCGGGCTCATCGAGCGCGGCTGGGAGGTCGACGACGTGACCGCGTACCGGACGGTGCGGGCGGCCCCGCCGCCGGCCGAGATCCGCGATGCGATCAAGTCGGGCGGCTTCGACGCGGTGCTCTTCACCTCGTCCTCGACCGTACGGAACCTGGTCGGCATCGCCGGCAAGCCGCACGCCCGCACGGTGGTGGCGGTGATCGGGCCGAAGACGGCGGAGACCGCTGTCGAGTTCGGCCTGCGGGTCGACACCCAGCCGCAGAACGCGTCGGTGCCCGACCTGGTCGAGGCGCTCGCCGAGTACGCGCTGGAGCTGCGCGAGAAGCTGGCCGCGATGCCGGCCAAGCAGCGCCGCGGCTCCAAGGTCCAGGGGCCCACGGCACTGCGATTCCGCTGATTTTCCTCTGAAGCGCGCCGGATTTCGTCCGGCGCGCTTTCGTTTTCCCGCTCGCCTTTGGTTCCCGCTCGTCTTTGGTTCCCGCTCGTCTTTCGTTTCCGCTCGTTGCCTTCTCCAGGGAGCATCTGATGTCCTTCCCCGACATCCGCCCGCGCCGGCTGCGGCGCACCCCGGCGATCCGCCGCCTCGTCGAGGAGACCCGGATCGCCCCGTCCGAGCTGGTCCTCCCGATCTTCCTCAAGGAGGGGCTGACCGATCCGAAACCGATCAGCTCGATGCCGGGCGTCGTCCAGCACACCCGCGAGTCACTGCTGAAGGCCGCGCACGACGCGGTCAGCGCCGGCGTCGGCGGCCTGATGCTCTTCGGCGTGCCGGACGACGCCAACAAGGACGAGACCGGCTCGGCCGGACTCGACCCGGAGGGCATCCTCAACGTCGGTCTTCGCGACCTCCGCCGCGAGTTCGGCGACGCGACGGTGGTGATGGGCGACCTCTGCCTGGACGAGTTCACCTCGCACGGGCACTGCGGCGTGCTCGCCGCCGACGGCTCGGTCGACAACGACGCCACCCTGGAGATCTACGCCGAGATGGCGGTGGCGCAGGCCGAGGCCGGCGCACACATGGTCGGCCCGTCCGGGATGATGGACGGCCAGATCGGCGTGATCCGGCGGGCCCTCGACAAGGCCGGCCACCAGGACATCGGGATCCTCGCCTACTCCGCGAAGTACGCGGGCGCGTTCTACGGCCCGTTCCGCGAGGCCGTCGAGTCCACCCTGCAGGGGGACCGCCGCCAGTACCAGCAGGACCCGCCGAACCTGCGGGAGGCGCTGCGCGAGGTCGACCTGGACGTGGCCGAGGGCGCCGACATCGTCATGGTGAAGCCGGCCCTGGCCTACCTCGACGTGATCGCCGCGATCCGCGAGCGGGTGACCGTCCCGGTCGCCGCCTACCAGGTCTCCGGCGAGTACGCGATGGTCGAGGCCGCGGCCGCCAACGGGTGGATCGACCGCGAGCGGGTGATCCTGGAGTCGCTGACCTCGATCAAGCGGGCCGGCGCCCAGATCACCCTGACGTACTGGGCCACCGAGGTGGCCCAGTCGCTCGGCTGACGCTGCTTTTGCCGATCTTGGAGGCTTGCCCACGGGCGTCATCGCGCAGCCCTCTCACGGCGATCTCCGCATGGGCTGTCGGTGAGCAAGCCGCCGAGATCGGGGGCTATTCCAGCCGCTGGACCAGGTGGGAGACATCGGCGATGTACTCGTACCAGTCCCGGTCCGACTGGTAGCCGAGCTCGGCGTTGACCTTCAGCATCGACTCGTTGTGCTGGGCGTTCCAGGTCTGCACCTGGCGCAGCGTGGGCTCCGCGGAGCGCAGCTCGAACAGCATCCGGGCCTTGATCGCCCGGTCGATGCCGTAACCGCGGTGCTCACGGACCACGATCGTGTCGTACTGGTCTGCCCGCTCGGGATGCTGAGCGGGCACCACCACCTCGGTGAGCCCGGCGACCGCCCCGGTGGCCTCGTGGATGGCGAGCACGATGTACGGCTTCAGGCCGCGCTTGTGAAGCGTTTCGATCGACTCGCGAAGCCGCTGCGGATCGGACGAGCGAGGCGCCAGGTCGAGATCGTCGTCGTCGTTCTGGGCTTCCGCCTTGGCCTGCGCGTACGCCTCCAGCAGCGAGTCCGGCGGGCCACCCGGGTGGTACTCCACGCGGTAGCCGGAGCTGATCCCGCTCGCCATCGCGCCCAGCGTCAGCCAGTCCACCGATTCGAGGTTGAGCACGCTGCGGGTCTCCACGTACTCCCGCTCGAAGCCCAGCGACTCGTAGAACGGGATGGCCGTGGTGCCGCCGATCGCCTCCACGCCGATCGAGGTGAACCCTTCGAGGTACGCCCGGCGGGCCGCCACCCCGACCAGCTGACGGCCGAGACCGCGGCGGCGCAGGTCGGGCCGGACCAGAATCTCCAGCACGCCGATGTCGCCGAGCAGCAGGATGTTGACGTGGGCGAAGATCTCCCCCTCGCCCTCGGGCACCCGGTCGTCCTCGACCACCCAGGTGATCCGGCGCTCGCCCGGCATGGTCTCGGCGAGATAGTCCCGCACCTGCACGTCGCGCCAGGGTGGATCATCAGGGAGATCAGCGGCCATGGCCGCGTTCACCGTCTCCACGAGCGACTGGATCTCGGCCGCGGACGCGGAGCGTGGATCCCATTCACGCACCCTCACCCGTACATCGTGCCGTTAACGTGACCACTAGGGAAGTGCTCACCACGCAAAAGTACCGGTCTGCTCACCGAGAGTGTCAGCTCTGGCTGCGGCGTCCGTAATCGTCCGCGTACTGGAAAACCCTCTGTGCGTACGGCCGGACCGCGTTGTACGACAGGATCGCGTCCCACCAGGACTCCGCCTTGGCCAGATCGCGCCCGCCCTTGCAGAGGTAGACGGCGGCGGTCAGCGCGGCGTCGTCGATGTCGTTCGGGTTCGTCACGCCGTCCCGGTCCGCGTCGACAGCGTTCTCCTTCCAGGTGGACGGGATGAACTGCATCGGCCCGATCGCCCGGTCGTGAGTGGTGTCGCCGTCGAGCTGTCCCTGATCGGTGTCCGCGATCATCTGCCGGCCGCCCTGCCCGTTCAGCGGCAGGCCGTAGATCGTCGGAGAGGCCACTCCGTCGACACCGAGCACCGCGCCGTTGAACGCGCCGTGGTCGGACTCGACCTTCGCGAGCGCGGCGAGTGTGGTCCAGCTCAGGTGGCAGGAGGGCGTGGTCTTGGCGGCGACCAGTTCGGCGTACCCATAGGCCTGCACCGCCACGACCGGGATGCCGACCTTGGTGCCGACCTGGGTGGCCCAGCTGGAGAGCGCGTCGGCCGGCCGTCCGCCGCCCGTTCCCGGCTGCGTGGTGGGCAGCCCCGCGCCGGGCAGCCCCGCGCCCGGAAGTCCAGTTGCCGGCAGCCCGGTGGTCGCGCCCGGCAGGCCGGTCGCCCCCGCGCCGGGCAGTCCGGTGGCGCCGGCGCCGGGCAGACCCGTCGCGCCGGCTCCCGGCAGTCCGGTGGCTCCCGCGCCGGGCAGTCCGGTCGCTCCGGCGCCGGGCAATCCGGTCGCGCCGGCGCCGGGCAGCCCCGCGCCGCCGTCCGCCGGAAGCCCGGTCCCCGCCGCGGGGTCCCCGGGCATGGCCGAGACGTTCGCGCTGGGTGCCGGGCCGGCCTCCAAAGCCTTCGGTACGAGGTAAGCGCCGGACGTTCCGGCCAGGATCACCAGAGCCACGATGACGAAGCCGGGGATGACGACACGGCCACTGGGTCCCTTGGCCCACAGCGCGGTGGCCCGCCCCGCCCGCCCGGCGGCCCGCAGAGACCGCCGTCCCACTCCCGGGCTCGCGGCTGCTGCGACGGCGGTGGCGGGTTCGCTCTTGCCGCTTGCGCTCTCTGCGCCGGCCTTGTCGTCCTTAGCGCCTTTATCGGCCTTATCGGATTTGTCGCCCGTGGTCGCGTCGGCCTTGCCTGCGTCGGCCTTGCCTGTCTCGGCCTTGGCAGCGTCGGCCTTGGCTGCGTCGGCTCCAGCGGGGCCGGCTTTTTCTGCCTCAGTCTTGGCTGCGTCGGCCTTGGCTGCGTCGGCCTTGCCTGGTTCGGGCTTGGTCGGCTCGATCTTGGCAGGGGAGTCGCTGCCCGGCTTGTCGGAATCGTCCTTGCTGGCGGCATCTGTCTTCGGGGCGGTGGGCGGCTTCGTCAGCCCTTCCGTCCCGGCGCCGGCCGAGGCATTCTGCGCCGTGGCTCCGCCCGCCGGTATCGCACCGACCTGCGGCATCGCGCTGACCTCAGGCGCTCCGCCGAAGTTTTCCGACTTGTCGCCCGGAGCCGCGCCGGAACCACTCAACGGCCCCCGCTGGCGGGGTGCCGCCGAGCGCAGCTCGAACCGCTCTGCCGGTTTCTTCGGTGCCTCCGCCACGGCGTTGACCCTACCCGTTCGTGTCACCCACCGCGGAAGTCGATCCGGCCCTGTGGAAGCTCTCGGTGCGCGGACGACCGTAGGGGCCCTACGCTGGTCTGATGCCGCGTTATGAGTTCCGGTGCCGCGCCTGCGCCGCCACCTTCGAGATCAGTCGCCCGATGAGCGAGGCCGCCGAGCCGGCGCCCTGTCCGCAGGGGCACGGCGACACCGTGAAGCTGCTGTCCACAGTCGCCGTCACCGGCCGCGGCGGCGCGAGCCCGGCTCCCGCCCCGGCCCGCCCTTCCGGCGGCGGCGGTTGCTGCGGAGGCGCCTGCGGCTGCTGACGGCGAACCGGCCCGGCGGAGGCGGGCCCGGAAAGCGAGCCCGCCGGCACGGACGGCCCGCCGGCCCGGAACAGAGGTGTTCCGCGATCGACTGCGGCGGGTGAGCCCCCGCTCGCGCCGCGTGCCGATTCGGTGCCTCGGACGGGTACACCCGAACGTCCTGACGCTTTCGGCCGGTTGTGGCGTTTCCGCCTTCGATCTCTTTCGTTACGAGACGCGTAGTCCCGTACGTCACGCGTCGATGTGGCGATCTCAGGTCATCCGTAAGGGGTCGGCCATGGCGGGCAAATGATTACCGTCCGTTTCTACGATGGGCGGTGACACAGAGATACGGCAGCATGAGGCACGACTTCCAAAAGGGGGCGGAGGGTCCACCGTGTCGGGATGGAGCGAGCTACCCAGTGGCCTGGTGACCTTCATGTTCACCGACATAGAGGGCTCCACGCGGTTGGCCAGGATGCTCGGCGAGGCATACCGGGGCGTGCTCGGAGCGCACCGATCAGTGCTACGCGCTGTGCTGGCCGACTTCGGTGGTGTCGAGCTCCTTACGGAGGGTGACTCATTTTTCATCGCGTTCGCGAACGCTGACGCGGCCGTCGCCGCGTGTGTGGAGGCGCAGCGGCGACTGTCCGCATACGACTGGCCGCGACGCGACGCGGTGCCCCGTGTCCGGATGGGACTGCACACCGGACGGGCCACACCTGTCGGCCGGGAGTACGCGAGCGCCGAGGTGCACCGGGCGGCCCGGGTGTCGGCCGCGGCCCACGGCGGCCAGATCCTCTGCTCGGAGGCGACCGCGCTGGCCGTCACGGCGGCGTACACCGCCCCCGCACACCGGCCGTCGGGACAGACGCTTGCCGACGTCGACCTGCTGGATCTCGGTGCGTTCCGGCTGCGCGGCTTCGACGACGACGAGCGGATCTTCCAGGTGCTCGCGCCGGGGCTGGAGCGCGAGTTCCCCCGCCCGCGCACCGCTGAGGCGCCACGCCACAACCTGCCCGCGCCGTCCAGCCGGTTCGTCGGCCGAGCCGCCGAGTCCGCTGAGCTGGCCGAGCTGATCAGCCACAACCGACTGGTCACGGTGGTGGGAGCGGGCGGGGCCGGCAAGACGCGACTCACTCTGGCTGTCGCGGAGCAGCTGCTTCCCGCGTACCCAGGCGGAATTTGGACGGTCGATGCCGCGACCGCGGCAGACGGCTTGCCCGCGACGCTGGCCGCGGCTCTGGGGCTGCGCCCCGAACCGGGCCGTCCGATGATCGACACCCTGGTCGAGCAGTGCGCCGAGCGGCGGATGCTGGTGGTGCTGCAGACGTGTGACGCGGCGCCGGCGCTGACCGCGACGCTGGTGCACCGCCTGCTCAGCCGGTGCCGCCGGCTGGATGTGGTGGCGACCGGCCGGGCGCCGCTGGGGCTTCCCGGCGAGACCGTCTGGCGGATTCCGCCGCTGGCGCCGGCGGACGCGTTCGCGCTGCTGCGGGAGCGTGCCTCGGCCGCGCAGGGCGGCCGTGTCGGTGACGGCGATCAGCAGCTGGCATGTCTCGCGGCCCGGCTGGAGGGTTCGCCGCTGGCGATCGAACTGGCGGCCTCCCGGCTGCGTCTGCTGCCGGCCGAGCAGCTGGCCCGGCGGCTGGACGACCCGCTCGGCGCGCTGGACAACGACGCCGCGGGCGACGGCCGGCACGCCAGCCTGACCAACAACCTGGCCTGGTCCTATCGAACTCTCGGCAGCCGCGCCGCGGACCTGTTGCGCCGGCTCGCGGTCTTCGCCGGTCCGGTGGATCTCGCAACGGTGGAGTGGTGCGGCACCGAAGCTCTCGGCGCGCTCTCCGAGCTTGCCGACAAATCGGTGGTCGAGGTGGTGCCCGGCCCTCGCTACCGGCTTTCCGATCAGGTACGGGCATACGCGCTCCGCAAACTTTCCGCCGCCGGCGATGAGCAGGCTGTTCGTGACCGTCACCTCACCTGGGCGATGCAGGTGCTGGAGAAGGTGGCCGCGGACTCCGACGGCACTGTCTCGCTCACCGAGCTGAGCCCGTTCGTGGCGGAGTGGCAGGCCGCGCTGCGCTGGGCCGCGACGAGCGGCGCCGCGCGTGCCGGTCTGCGGCTGGCCGGCGCGCTCGATCCGTGGTGGCGGGAGCACGGCGACGCCGCTGAGGCTCGTGACCTGCTGGGACGTCTCTACCGGCGGGTCGGCGACGAGACCGGCCCGCGCGATCTGGCCGGCGCCTATCTGGTCCATGCCGGACTCGCCGAGGACCGCTGGGAGCGGGAGCTGTTCCTGGCCCGGGCCGAGGAGCAGGCCCGCCGGTCCGGTGACCCCGCGCTGCTGATCCGGTCGCTCGCCGCCCAGCGGGTGCAGCTGGACGGTGACGCCGAGGCCGCCGAGCGGGCCTGCCGTCACGTGATCGCCGAGGCGGACCGGCTCGGCGCCCCGTCCGCGGCGCTCCCGGCGGTGCTGGCCCTGGCCGAGCTGCTGTGGCGCCGGGACGCGCTGGCCGAGGCCGCCGAGCTGCTGGCCGGCGCCCGCCAGATCGAGGCGGCACACCCCGAGGACCGGGGCCGGCGGGCCGTGGACTGGTTGCTCGGCATGGTCGCGCTTCGGCGCCGTGACCTGGTGGCGGCGCACGACCACCTGGTGGTGGCGTTGCGGTCGAGGTTGCGGCACGGTTTCCGGGGTGCCGCCGCGGACGCCGTCGCGGCGATCGCGGTCCGCTGCGTCCTGGGTGATGACCCGGCGACAGCGGCGGTCCTCTTCGGGGGGGCGGAGACGGCGCGCGGCGCGCGGCGCACCGAGTCGTTCGGCGCGTTCTGGTCGGCGCAGCAGGCGGCGTTGCGGACGGCGCTCGGCGACGCGGCCTTCGACGCGGCCTACGCGGAAGGCGCAGGCTTGGGGTTCGACCGCATTGTGGCGCTCGCGCTGGCAGTCGAGCATCCGGACCTGGAAGACGGAGCAGCCCGCTTCGCCAACGCGGTAGCGGGCTCCTAGCCGCGCTGCCTCGCTCACGCTCCCTTGGGCGCGGTCCGGCCTCCCGCGAGGTCCGCCTTCCGCGAGGTCCGCCTTCCGCGCGATCTTGGCGGTTTGCCGGGCACCGTGCGGGAGGAGCGGGAGGGCGTGGGCACGCGCGGCAGGGTGCGCTGGGGCGGGAGGAAACGGGTGCGCTCGGGAGACGGACAGCGGGGAGGCGTCGCGCTACTCGCCGAAGAGGCGGACCGTCTCGTAGTAGGTGAAGGCCAGGACGTTGCACGGCGGCTGGGCGGCGAGCCGATGGCTGTCGCACTCGCGGCGCAGGTCGGCGCGGAACACCTCGTCGAGCCGGGCCCGGTGCTCGCCGAGGGTGCCGGCGGCCCGGTAGTTGCGGTACCCGAAGTCGTGGTGACGGCAGGCCAGTCCGAAATTGAAGCCGAACGGATTCTCCGGCGCGTGACTGCACTTGTCGGTGGACCAGTCGAAGCCGTACGCCGCCCACGCCTGCCGGTCGAGCCGGGCCGCGTTCCACGCCGCCGTGCTGGCCGCGGTCGGCTGTGTCCAGCGCATCAACAGCGTCGCCTTGTCGACCGTTGTGGCGCCGGCCGGCTGACCGGTGAGTACGATCACCGCGGCCAGAAGGGAAGCTGCTCGGTAACTCATCGGGCCTCCGATGACGTCCTACGAGTGTGATCTCCAGCTTGACCGTTAGGGTGAGGGCGTGCGGGCGGTTTCATGATTCATCTACCGATGGTCCGCCAGGGGCCGTTGAGGGCCCTGGCCGTCCGGCTCGCGATGGCGTGCACCCTGGTTCTTCTCGCCGTGGCCGTGATCTATGCGGACCGCGAGGGCTACCGTGACGTCAACGAGGACGGTCTGACCCTCCTCGACTGCTTCTACTACGCCGTGGTCTCCCTCTCCACCACCGGCTACGGCGACATCACTCCGGCGACGCAGAGCGCCCGCCTGGTGAACGTCCTGCTCATCACGCCCGCCCGGGTGCTCTTCCTGATCATCCTGGTCGGCACCACGCTGGAGGTGCTGACCGACCAGTACCGCAAGGGCCTTCGGGTCAGCCGGTGGAGGCGAAAGTTGAAGGACCACGTGATCATCTGCGGCTACGGCACGAAGGGCCGGGCCGCGGTCGCCGCGCTGCTGGAGACCGGTTACGACAAGTCCCGCATCGTGATCGTGGAGAACCGCGAGGCCGGGGTACGGCAGGCGCAGGCGAGCGGGTTCGTCGTGATCGAGGGCGACGCGACCCGTTCGGCGGTGCTGAACGACGCGGACGTGAAGAACTGCAAGTCGGTCATCATCGCGACCGACCGCGACGAGGCGTCCGTCCTGATCACCCTGACCGTTCGGCAGCTGACCGCCGGCCAGGTCCGGATCATCGCGGCGGTCCGCGAGCAGGAGAACGCCGCCCTGCTCAAGCAGAGCGGCGCCCACCACGTGATCGTCTCGTCCTCGACGGCCGGCCGGCTGCTCGGCCTGACCACCACCGCTCCGCCGCTGATCGACGTGGTGGAGGACCTGCTCACCCCCGGCCAGGGGATGGCGCTGGCGATGCGTTCCGCCGAGCGCGCCGAGGTCGGCCAGAACCCGCGTCGGCTGCCCACCCTGGTGGTGGCGCTGATCCGCCGCGGCAAGGTGCTCCCGCTCGGCGGCGAGCAGGCCGTCACGATCGAGACGGGCGACCTGCTCGTCTACATCCGGGACGACGAGGGCGTCACCAGCGGAGTCACCGTCTAGAGCAGCGACGAGGGCGTCGCCAGCGGAGTCACCGTCTAGACGATGGTCCAGGTGTCGCCGGCGTTGAGCAGGTCGTTGAACATCTCCTCGGGAGTGCCGGTGGACTGGGCCTGCGCGTCCAGCACCTGCTTACGGACGATCTCGTCGTAGGACGGGCGCTGCACGTTCCGGAAGACGCCGATCGGGGTGGTGGTCAGCTCGGACCCGGAGAGGCGGGTCAGGGCGAACGCGTACGCCGGGTCGTCGACCGTCGCGTCGTGGACGATCGCCGTGCCGCCCTCCTGGACCTTCAGCCCGAAGCTGCCCTCCGGGTGGACGACCGAGAACTGGTTGTCCGCGCCGAAGGTGATCGGCCGGCCCTGCTCCAGCCGGATCAGGTGCTGGTCACGCGTACCCGCGTCCTTGACCAGGTCGAACGCCCCGTCGTTGAAGATGTTGCAGTTCTGGTAGATCTCGACGAACGCGGAGCCCTCGTGCTCGGCGGCGGCCCGCAGCACCGACTGCAGGTGCTTGCGGTCCGAGTCGATGGTGCGGGCCACGAACGTGGCCTCGGCGCCGAGCGCGAGCGAGAGCGGGTTGAACGGCGAGTCCGCCGAGCCGGCCGGGGTCGACTTGGTGATCTTGCCGATTTCCGAGGTCGGCGAGTACTGACCCTTGGTGAGCCCGTAGATCCGGTTGTTGAAGAGCAGGATCTTGAGGTTCACGTTACGGCGCAGCGCGTGGATCAGGTGGTTGCCGCCGATCGAGAGCGCGTCCCCGTCACCGGTGACCACCCAGACGCTCAGGTCCGGGCGGGAGGTGGAGAGACCTGTCGCGATCGCCGGCGCGCGGCCGTGGATGGAGTGCATCCCGTAGGTGTTCATGTAGTACGGGAAGCGGGACGAGCAGCCGATCCCGGAGACGAACACGATGTTCTCGCGGGGGATGCCGAGTTCCGGCATGAAGCCCTGGACGGCGGCGAGGATCGCGTAGTCGCCACAGCCGGGGCACCAGCGGACCTCCTGGTCGGTCTTGAAGTCCTTGGCGGTCAGCGTCACAGCAACCGGGCTAGCCATTCTTGACCACGTCCTCCAGCATGCTCTCCAGGGTGGCGGCGGTGAACGGAAGACCGTTGATCTGGTTGAACCCAACGGCGTCGACCAGGTACTTCGACCGGATCACCGCGGCCAGTTGACCAAGGTTCATCTCGGGGACCACGACTCTGTCGTACCCCCGAAGCACTTCGCCGAGATTCGCCGGCAGCGGCGAGAGGTGGCGCAGATGCGCTTGCGCGACGGGCAGGCCGCGCTGGCGCAGCGCGCGGCAGGCGGCCCCGATGGGTCCGTAGGTGGAACCCCACCCGAGGACGAGGACGCGCGCGTTCTCCTCGGGATCGTCGACGTCGACGTCCGGAACTCCGATGGCGTCGATGCGGGCCTGCCGGATGCGGACCATGTGCTCGTGGTTCGCCGGGTCGTAGGAGATGTCGCCGGTCTTGTCGGCTTTCTCCAGTCCGCCGATGCGGTGTTCGAGTCCCGGCGTGCCGGGGATCGCCCATGGTCGGGCCAGAGTCTCCGGATCGCGAAGGTACGGGAGGAAGCGCCCCTCCGGAGAATTGGGCGACGTGGTGAAATCCACCGAGAGGTCCGGCAACTCGTCCACGGCCGGCAGCAGCCACGGCTCCGACCCGTTCGCCACGTAGTTGTCGGAGAGCAGGATGACCGGGGTGCGGTAGGTCAGCGCGATCCGGGCCGCTTCGAGGGCCGCGTGGAAGCAGTCCGACGGCGATTTCGGGGCGATCACCGCGAGCGGCGCCTCACCGTGCCGGCCGAACAGGGCCATGTTCAGGTCGGCCTGCTCGGTCTTGGTGGGCATGCCGGTGGACGGGCCGGCCCGCTGCACGTCGACGATCACCAGCGGCAGCTCCAGGGCGATCGCGAGCGAGATGGTCTCGCCCTTGAGCGCCACACCGGGGCCGGACGTGGTGGTCACGCC
The DNA here is from genome assembly GCF_040639325.1 of Actinoplanes sp. NPDC023936. Taxonomy (NCBI): domain Bacteria; kingdom Bacillati; phylum Actinomycetota; class Actinomycetes; order Micromonosporales; family Micromonosporaceae; genus Actinoplanes; species Actinoplanes sp. NPDC023936. Next base: position 193,646 of record NZ_JBEZZR010000010.1, read on the forward strand.
GAGCGCCCCGCCGTAGGACGCGCCGAGCGCCGCCCCGATCGCGGCGATCTCGTCCTCGGCCTGGACGGTGGTGACGCCGAACCGCTTGTGCTTGGAGAGCTCGTGCAGGATGTCCGACGCCGGGGTGATCGGATAGGCACCGAGAAAGAGCGGAAGTTTCGATCGCACCGCGGACGCCACCAGGCCGAGAGCCAGCGCCTGGTTACCGGTGATGTTCCGGTATGTGCCGGGGCGCATCCGGGCCGGTTTCACCTCGTACCGCACCGAGAAGGCCTCGGTGGTCTCGCCGTAGTTCCAGCCGGCCTGGAAGGCGGTCTTGTTCGCCGCGACCAGATCCGGCCGTTTCGCGAACTTGCGCTCCAGGAACCGCAGCGTGGACGCGAACGGTCGCGAGTACATCCAGCTCAGCAGGCCGAGCGCGAACATGTTCTTGGCGCGCTCGGCGTCCTTCTTCGCGACGCCGGACTCGGCCAGGGCGCCGACCGTCATCGAGGTGAGCGGGACCGGGTGCACCGAGTACTCCCGGAGCGACCCGTCCTCGAGCGGACTGACCGGGTAACCCACCTTCGCGAGGTTCCGCTTGGTGAACTCGTCGGTGTTCACGATGATGTCGGCGCCGGCCGGCAGCTCGGCGAGGTTGGCCTTGAGCGCGGCCGGGTTCATCGCGACGAGCACGTTCGGCGCGTCGCCGGGGGTCAGGATGTCGTAGTCGGCGAAGTGGACCTGAAAGCTGGAGACGCCGGGAAGCGTGCCGGCCGGCGCGCGGATCTCGGCGGGAAAGTTGGGAAGGGTCGAGATGTCGTTGCCGAGCTGAGCGGTTTCCGACGTGAAACGGTCACCGGTGAGCTGCATTCCGTCGCCGGAGTCGCCGGCGAATCGGATCACAACACGGTCCAGCTGCTCGACTCGCTTCGCGGGAGCGGCCACGGTCAACCTCCATAGGACGCGGTCCGGCGGCTTAAGTCTGTCGATGAGCCGGCCCGCACTCGTCAGTTCCACACTACGTCGCCGGTCCTTACGAAGCGGCCCCGAACCGTTGCCCACGGTAGCGGTGCGGGCGAAGTCCCAGCCAGCAATGTCCACCATGCGGCACGTAATTTGCGGTCCCGGTTCGGCTAGGCTCCCCGATCGTGGACGGATATCTCGGTTCGTACGCCACGCTCGGTTTGATGCTCGCCGCCGGAGCGCTGCTGTTCGTGGCCGCGTTCGGGGCGAACCGGTTGCTGCGGCCGGCGCATCCGGCCGAGCCGCTGGGCAAGCGGATCGCGTACGAGAGCGGCATCGATCCGGTCGGCGGCGACTGGGCGCAGGCTCAGATCCGGTACTACGTCTACGCGTACCTGTATGTGCTTTTTGCGGTTGAAGCCGTATTTCTCTTTCCGTGGGCGGTGATCTTCGATCGCCCGGAGTTCGGTGGCGCCGCCATCGCCGAGATGGGCATCTTCGTCGGCGTGCTCGCGCTGGGCATCCTCTACGCGTGGCGTAAGCGCATCCTGACCTGGACCTGAGCCTCCACCGCACGACCGAGGTCGTCATCGACCGGGTGGCGGGCTCGCCACCGGAAAGCCGACATGTCAACATCGTGCGCATGGGTCAGCTTCTGCTCTTCATCGTCGTGGCGCTGGTGGTCGCGACGATCGTCTTCGGCGTGACGGTTCTGCTGAGCGGGGGCGACTCCGGGCTGACTCCGGTCGAGCCCGACGGGCGTGCGGTGCCGCTGCCCAGCGACCGGCCGCTCGGCGAGTCCGACATCGCGGGCACCCGGTTCGACACGGTGTTCCGTGGTTACCGGATGAACCAGGTGGACCAGGCACTGCAGCGGGCGGCGTACGACATCGGCTACAAGGGTGAGCTGATCGGCGTGCTGGAAGCCGAGGTGGCAGCGCTCCGCGACGGCCGGATGGAGGACGCCGACGCGCTGCGCCGGGCCCGCGAGGCCTCCGCGGCTCCGCCGGTGCCGCCCGCCGCGCTCGCGGCCGGCGCCGGGTCCGCGCCGCACACCGACCTGATCAGCAGCGACGACCCGATCGACGAGGTCGCCGGCCTGCCTCCGCACGGCAGGAAGGCCGAGCCGGAGGCCGAAGCAGAGAAGGCCGGAGCGACCGCGGAGAAGACCGGAGCGACCGCGGAGAAGGCCGGAGCGGCGGCGGAGAAGACCGACGACGAGCCGGCGGAGAGCCGATGACCGGTCCGGAGGGAGGCCCAGCCGGCGGTCTCGGCGGCGCGGCGAGACCCGGCATCGGCGAGTTCACCGCCACGGTCATCGTCAACGCGCCCGCTCCCAGGGTCTTCGCCGCGTTCATGAACTGGGAGAAACAGTCGGAGTGGATCCCGTTCACCCGGGTCCGGGTGGTCGACGGTGACGGCGGCGAGGGCAGCCTGGTCGAGGCGGTCACCGCGCTGGGCCCGGCGGTGATCCGGGACGAGCTGCGCGTGGTGAAGGTGAACGCGCCGTACGAGGTGCGGGTGGTGCACTGCGGCAAGGTGCTGCGCGGCCCCGGCTCGATGCGCTGCACCGCGATGTCCGGCGACCGGACCCAGGTGGTGCTGCACGAGTGGTTCCACCTGCCGGCCGGCCCGGTCGGGAAGATCGCCTGGCCGGTGCTCTGGCCCGGCTCCAAGATCGGTTTCACCGGGGCGCTGAAGAAGTTCGGCCGCCTCGTCGAGCAGGGCCGCATCCCATGACCGACCTGATCGTCGGCGACGACGGGCGGGCCCGGTGCTTCTGGGGCGGCAGCACACCGGACTACGCGGCGTACCACGACACCGAGTGGGGCCGGCCGCTCCGCGGTGACGACGCGCTCTTCGAGCGGCTCACCCTGGAGGCCTTCCAGTCCGGGCTGGCCTGGATCACCATCCTGCGCAAGCGTCCGGCGTTCCGGGCCGCCTTCGACGGCTTCTCGATCACCAAGGTGGCGGCGTACTCGGAGGCCGACGCGACACGCCTGATGGCCGACGCCGGCATCGTCCGCAACCGGATGAAGATCGACGCCGCGCTGCACAACGCCAGGGTCGCCGCCGACCTGCCGGACGGTCTCTCCGCCCTGCTCTGGTCGTTCGCGCCCGCCGCCCGGCCCAGACCGGCCACCCGCGCCGAGGTCCCGGCCGTCACACCCGAGTCCACCGCGCTCGCCAAGGACCTGAAGAAGCGGGGGTTCAAGTTCGTCGGACCCACCACCGCGTACGCGTTGATGCAGGCCACCGGCATGGTGGACGACCATCTGACCGGCTGTTGGGTCCCACCGCTCACTGCCTGAAACGCCGCGTGATGAGATGGACCGTATGGCGCAGTGGTCAGTGATCATCCCGGACGAGCAGTGGGCGACCGAGCGGTTGTTCCAGCACGATGTCGTGACGGTGGCGAGCGGGCCGACCGAGGCCGCAGCCGGTGACGAGGTGCTGCTGGTCGCCGAGGACCACGTCGTGGCGCTGGCCCGGGTGGAGAAGGCGGGCAGCGGCGACCTGGTGCTCGGCTACCTGCGGCGGGCGTTCGACGAGCCGGTTCCGGCCGGTGAGCTGGCCGCCGACGGCCCGGTGACAGCGATCGGCGAGGAGCTGTTCCGGCGGCTCTCCGGCCGGCTCACGCCTCCGGCGGACAAGAAGGCGTGGCTGGTCAGCGTGGCGATGCCGATCGAGGCGGTCACCCCGGCCGAGGCGGTGCGCCAGTTCTGGTCGAACGTCGCCGAGCTGGGGCCGCAGGAGCTGCCGACCTATGTCTGGCCCTCCGGCGACGAGCTCGCGATGCAGGCGTTCGTGCTCGGTGTCGAGGCGAACCAGGACCCCGAGGAAGAGGACGAGGAAGAGGAGTGATCCCGTCCCGGCGGCCGCAGCCGCCGGGAAAGGGCCTCAGCGGCCGTTGTAGACCGGCTTCTGCTTCTTCAGGAAGGCGCTGACCGCCTCCCGGTGGTCCTCGGTGGCGCCGCAGATCGCCTGGGCCTGAGCCTCGGCCGCGAGGGCGTCGGAGAGCGTGCCGGCGTCGCCGATGGAGAGCTCCCGCTTGATCGCGCCGTACGCCACGGTCGGACCGGCCGCGAGCCGCGCGGCGAGCTCCTGAGCGGCCGGCAGCACCTGCTCGTCGTCGTCCTTGAGTTGGGTGAGCATCCCGATCCGGGCCGCTTCCTCGGCCCGCACCGGCTGCGCGAGCAGCAGCAGCTCCACGGCCTTGGCGTGCCCGACGATGCGCGGCAGCGACCAGGAGACGCCGCTGTCGCCGGCGAGGCCGACGTTGGCGAACGCCATCAGGAACGTGGTCGACGGCCCGCCGATCCGGAAGTCGGCGAGCAGGGCGAGCGACGCGCCGGCGCCGGCCGCCATGCCGCGGACCGCCGCGACGACCGGCTTGGGCATGTTCGCGAGGCGCTGGGCGATCGGGTTGTAGTGCACCTGAACCGTGTTCAGGTCGGTCGACCCGGCCTCCAGCAGCGCCGCGTGCTCCTTGAGGTCCTGGCCGCCGGAGAACGCCGCGCCGGCGCCGGCGAGGACGATCGCGCGGACCGACCTGTCGCTCTCCAGCTGGGCGAGGGTGTCCCGCAACGCCTCCTTCAGGTCGACGGTGAACGAGTTCATCGACTCGGGGCGGTTCAGGGTGAGCGTGACGACGCCGTCGGTGCGGTCGAGGAGGAGGGTGCGAGTCATGACTCTGAGAATCCCATACGTCCACCACGCGTCGCGGCGTGCAGGCAACGTTCCACGTAGCGATCGGCGGCTGGTCGCAAGCGTGAGGCGTGTTTGTCGAAGAAGCCGGCGGCGCGCACCCCGGGCCACCCCGGGGGCAGGAGCGCGGACGGCAGCTGCGGGTCCTGGAAGAGGAACGACCGCCACGCGTGCACCAGCCGGAACCGGGCCGCGTAAGCCTCCTCATCGGAGCTACGTGCCGTGACCGCCTTGACGACGGGCTGTAGCGACGCCATGAACTCCTCGTAAGACCGTCCGATTTGCCCGAGATCCCAGGCTCGCCGCACTAGATCCGACCCGGACGTGTGGCTCGCGCTGAACCGCTCGTACCCCGCCCCGGCCTCGGCCAGCGCGGCCTCCAGCTCGTCCGAGGCGCGCGCCGCGACCCAGACCTGGTCGCTGAGCGGCCCGTAGCCGAGATAGGAGAGCCGGGCCGCGTCCCGGCGGGCCAGTGGTGGATCGTGGAGGAGGACCATGTCGAACCGGCCGTCCCAGCCGCCACGACCGGTTCGGTACACCCGGCTGGCCGCGTCGTCCAGCCGCCGCGCCGCCTTCGGAGTGAGCAGATAGCCCGGTCCGGACGCGAGACGCAGCGGATGAAGCCAGCCTTGTCGCACCATTCGCGACACTGCTGTACGGACCGCGGGAGCCGCGATGTCGAGCGGAGCGAGTAGCCGCACGAGGGCCGCGACCGGGGCCCGGGAGCCACGGGCGCGCAGGTAATCGCCGTACAGGTCGAAGAGTGCGGACCGCGCCTGCATGACCGCACATTGTGACAGCCCAAAAGACGATATGCTAGACGCTGTCACATCCGCCTGGGCTGGGTTTGGGTTCGCCGGTGTTCATCAGGGAAAATGTTTGATCGGCACGGTGGGCCGCAACGCGTGAACACGTGAAACGGCCTGAGCGGGCCGCCGATCGGAAACGAGCACCGCGTCGCGTGGGGCTGAGCACGTGACGTGGCTGCTGGCATTCCAGGAGCAACTGGCTGTGGGGCAACCCACCAACCCTGACGTAGGTCTGAGGGGAGACAAGATGGCGGCGATGAAGCCGCGGACGGGCGATGGTCCGCTGGAGGTCACCAAGGAGGGTCGTGGCATCGTCATGCGCGTCCCGCTGGAGGGTGGTGGCCGTCTCGTCGTTGAGATGACTCCGGACGAGGCCAACGCGCTGGGTGACGCGTTGAAGTCGATCGCCGGCTGACGTTTCACGCGAGCCCGCCGGTACGGTACCGCCCGTACCGGCGGGCTTTCCACGTCTTACGGAAAGGTCATCCTCCCGTGTTCGCAATCCGCTTGACCGAGGCATCCGACGATGCGGCCACCCGGGTCGTCCCGATCGGCCCGGACGGCCCGTCGCCGGCCGGTGAGCTCGACGCCGAGGTGCACGCGCTGATCAAACAGGCCGACGACGCCGGCGAGACCGGCCGGGTCACCGTGCTGCCCCGGCCGCTGAGCCGCCCGGCCCGGGTCCTGCTCGCCGGGACCGGCGACGGCGACGAGGCCGGCTGGCGTGCCGCGGGCGCAGCGGTGATCCGCGCCGCAGGGGACGACGAGGCGCTCGAGGTGCTGCTGCCGTCCACCGCCGGCGAAGCCGCCCTGCGCGGCCTCGCCGAGGGTCTCTGGCTGGGCGGCTACCGCTATCGCGACGCGCCGAAGCCGGCGCGGTCCGGCGAGGTGCGGATCGTTGCGGCAAACCCGCAGGGGTACGCGGAAGGCCTCACCCGGGCGCAGACCACCGCCGCCGCCACATGGCTGGCGCGGGACCTGACCAACACGCCGTCGTCGGTGAAGAACCCGGAGTGGTTCGCCGAGCAGATCGTCGCGGCCGCCGCGGAGCGCCCGGGCATGACCGTGACCGTCCGGGCCGGAGACGAGCTGTCCCGGTTCGGCGGCCTGCTCGCGGTCGGTGGCGGCTCGGTGTCGCCGCCCCGGTTCGTCGAGCTCGCCTGGAACCCGCCGGGCGCGACCACCCACGTGGTGCTGGTCGGCAAGGGCATCACGTTCGACACCGGCGGCATCTCGATCAAGCCGCGCGACGGCATGAAGCTGATGAAGAAGGACATGGGCGGTGCGGCCGCGGTGGTGGCAGCCACGCTGGGCGCCGCCGACCTGAACCTTCCGGTACGGGTCACCGCGCTCACCCCGCTCGCGGAGAACGCGATCAGCGGCTCGGCGTTCCGCCCCGGTGACGTGATCACCCACTACGACGGCACGACGAGCGAGAACCTGAACTCCGATGCCGAGGGCCGGATCGTGCTGGCGGACGCCCTGGCGTACGCGGCCGAGCAGCTCGCGCCCGACCTGGTGCTCAACCTGGCGACCCTGACCGGGGCGAACGCCGTCGCGCTCGGCAAGCGGACGGCGGCGCTCTACAGCCCGGACGACGAGCTGGCCGCGGCCCTGGCCGAGGCGGGCGCCGCGGCGGGGGAGCGGATGTGGCGGCTGCCCCTGGCCGAGGAGTACGCGGAGAACCTGCACAGCGACATCGCCGACCGGGTCAGCGCGCCGGGCGGCCCGGGTTCGGTGATGGCCGCCCTGTTCCTGCGCGAGTTCTTCGGCGACACCCGCTGGGCCCACCTGGACATGTCCGCCCCGAGCTGGTCGGAGAGCGACGACGCGGACCTGTCCAAGGGCGCCACCGGCTGGGGCGCCCGAACCCTGCTCCGGTACCTTTCGGGACTTTCCCGCACGTAACGGGTGGCACTGCGCCCGCCGAGCGGAGCGAGGCCCGTCAGCTCCTCAGTCAGCCCCGCTTCACGGCGGTTAGCAGGCCGGCGCCTGAGGGGATCACCGCCGGGATCCAGTCCTCGGACTCCCGGATCGCCTTCACCGTCTCGCGGATGGTCAGGGTGTCGACGTCACGGGCGGCCGGGTCGCTGATCCGGCCGTTCGCGTGGGCGCCGTTCACGATCAGCACCCCGCCCGGGCGCAGCAGCCGCAGCGCGGCCTCGGTGCAGGCGGCGAACTCGGTGGTGTCGGCGTCCACGAAGATCAGGTCGTAGGCGCCGTCGGCGAGCCGGGGCAGCACGTCCAGCGCGCGCCCGCTGATGATCCGGGTGCGACCCGGTGCGAAGCCGGCCTCCTGGAAGACCCGCCGGGCGATCCGCTGGTGCTCGTGCTCGACGTCGATGGTGGTCAGGACCCCGTCGGGGCGCATCCCCCGCAGGAGCCAGACGCCGCTCACCCCCGTACCCGTGCCGATCTCGACGACCGCCTTGGCGCTGCCCGCGGCAGCCAGGAGGCGCAGCACGGAGCCCGCGCCGGGCGAGACGCACGGCAGTCCGAGCTCGTGGGCCAGGGCCCGCGCGGTCTGCTGGACCGGGTCCTCGGTGGCGTATGTCTCGGCGAACGGCGTTGATTGCGGCGCCGGCTGACCGAATGAACGAGCGGGACCGATGATGACGAACCTCCGGACGAGCAGTGGTGACGCGCGTGGTCCGGCCACGCACATCGGATAGAAGACTAGAGCGAGCATCACGGGTGATGCACCGCGCCGTCGATGGATAAACCGCCCATGGCGCTCGGCAGCGCGATCGGTGGGAAGGTGGTACCCGGGGATTCCGTGTCATCCTGGGAGTGCTGCGCCGGGCGGACTGAGAGTGGAGGCACCGACGTGACCGACGGCTGGAACTGGCGCCGGCCATCGGGGTCTGCTGCCCCGGGGGCACCCGATCCCGCCTCGCCGTGGTGGTCCGACGCGGCGGCCGACCCATGGCGTGACCCCTACGCGCCGGCGGCGGTGCACGTCGGCACTCAGCCGGTCGGCGAGGTCCCGCAGCCGGAGGTCGTTCCGGACCCCGACGCGCCGCGCCGCTCACTCGGCCCGATTCTCGCGATCTGCCTGGTCACCGCGTTGCTGGCGGGTGGTCTCGGCGGAACGCTCGGCTTCGTCTTCGCGGTCCGCGGCGGCTATGGGAGCAACGGCGGCACGCAGATCGGCGCCAACGCGCAGCCGGTTCCCGAGTCGATGCAGCGGGCGCCGGAAAGCCTCGCCGGCGTGGCCGAGCGGGTGCTGCCGAGCGTCGTGACGGTCCGCGTGACAGGCGCGATCGGCTCCGGTTTCGTCGTCTCCGAGGACGGCTACGTGATCACCAACGACCACGTGGTGGAGGGGGCGAACGACACCATGTCGGTCGCCTTCAGCGACGGCACCACGGCCTCGGCCGAGGTGGTCGGCCGGGATCCGGAATCGGACATCGCAGTGATCAAAGTCGCAAAGTCCGGGCTCTCCCCGGTCTCCCTCGGCGACTCCGACGCGATCGCCGTCGGCGACCCGGTGCTCGCCTTCGGCTCCCCGCTGGCCCTGGTGAACACGGTGACCTCCGGCATCGTGAGCGCGCTGGACCGGCCGATCGAGGCGGGCGAGGCGGGCGGCGCCACGCGGTACTACGCGGCGATCCAGACCGACGCCGCGGTGAACCAGGGCAACTCCGGCGGCCCGCTGGTCAACGCGGCCGGCCAGGTGGTCGGGGTGAACTCGGTGATCCGCTCGGTCGGCGGCACCGACACCGAGGCGGGCAACATCGGCCTCGCCTTCGCGATCCCGATCAACCAGGCGAAACGCGTGGCGCAGGACATCATCGACACCGGCAAGGCCCGGCGTACGGTCATCGGCGCCGAAGTGGTGACCGGGGAGACCGCCGGCGGCGCCCGGCTGCGCAGCGTCGAGCCGGCCGGTCCGGCGGCGTCGGCCGGCCTGAAGAGCGGCGACGTGCTCACCAAGATCGACGGCCACGTGCTGGAGGACGGGACCGACCTGATCGCCCTGGTCCGCAAGTACGCTCCCGGCGCGACAGTCGCCGTGGAGTACCGCCGAGGCACCAAGCCCGCGTCGGCCTCCGTGACCCTCGCCGCAGACACCAACTGACGTCACGGGCGGGCTGCCAACTCACAGCGGGCGTGCGTAGGCTGGAGCCGGGACGCCTGGGAGGCCGGAGCTGTGTTCGAGAATCTGAACTGGTGGGAGATCGGCGCGCTGCTGATGCTGGCGCTTCTGATCTTCGGGGAGCGACTGCCCAAGGTGATCGGCGACGGCATGCGGATGGTGCGCGGCCTGCGGTCGATGGCGCAGAACGCGACGTCGGACCTGAGCCGTGAGCTCGGCACCGACATCCAGCTGGAAGACCTCCACCCGAAGGCGTTCATCCGCAAGCACATCCTCAGCGAGGACGAGGAGGCGACGCTGCGCAAGCCGCTGCAGACGCTCTTCGACGACGTGAAGCAGGACCTCAACGGCGTCAAGACGGAGCTCTCCGACGTGGCGGCGGCGGCCGACATCAAGAGCGCGGCGTCGGCGAAAAGGGCCGCGCCGGTCGAGACTCCTCAACCGGCGCAGCGCTACGACCTCGACGCGACCTGAGCTAGCTGGCTGAGTTAGCTGGCTTCGCTTCGCTCCGCGGCGATTGCCTTGTAACCGGTGAGGGGGCAGGCGATTTCCCGCCACCCGCAAACCCCAAACCCCGCGGGCGTCGAGAAATCACTTGCCCCCTCACCGGCGGCAATCGCTTTTAGCGCTTGGCGTTGACCATGAGGCCCAGCGGCTTGCCGACCAGGGACTCGCGGCGGACGGCCAGCTTGTCGGCGACGCCGTCCAGGGCCTTCGCGGCCGGCGCCTCCGGGTCCGCCAGCACGATCGGGGTGCCGGCGTCGCCGGCCTCACGGACCCGGGTGTCCAGCGGGATCTGGCCCAGCAGCGGCACCCGCGCGCCGACGGTCTTGGTGAGCGACTCGGCGACGGTCTCGCCACCGCCCGAGCCGAAGACCTCCATGCGCGAGCCGTCCGGCAGCTCCAGCCAGGACATGTTCTCCACGACGCCGACCAGGCGCTGGTGGGTCTGCAGCGCGATCGCGCCGGCCCGCTCGGCCACTTCGGCGGCGGCCATCTGCGGGGTGGTGACGACCAGGATCTCGGCGTTCGGCAGGAGCTGGGCCAGCGAGATCGCCACATCGCCGGTGCCCGGCGGCAGGTCGAGCAGCAGCACGTCGAGGTCGCCCCAGTAGACGTCGGCGAGGAACTGCTGCAGCGCGCGGTGCAGCATCGGGCCGCGCCAGACCACCGCGGCGTTGCCGGCCGTGAACATGCCGATCGAGATGACCTTCACGCCGTGCGACTGCGGCGGCATGATCATTTCCTCGACCCGGGTGGGCTTGTTCTCCACGCCGAGCATCCGCGGCACCGAGTGGCCGTAGATGTCCGCGTCGACCACGCCGACGGAGAGGCCCCGCTTGGCGAGTGCGGCCGCGAGGTTCACTGTCACGCTGGATTTGCCGACGCCACCCTTGCCGCTCGCCACCGCGTACACCCGCGTGCGGGAGCCGGGCTGAGCGAAGGGAATGACCGGCTCCGCGGAAGCGCCACCACCGCGCAGCGTGGTCTGCAGCGCCTTGCGCTGCTCCTCGGTCATCACCCCGAAGTTGATCTCAACTCGGTCGATGCTCGGGATCGCGGTGAGGGCGGCGGTGATGTCGGTGGTCAGCTTGTCCCGCAGGGGGCAGCCGGCGACGGTGAGCAGCAGATCGACCTTGACGAGGCCATCGCTGACGGTGAAACCCGAAACCATGCCGAGGTCGGTGATCGGGCGGCGGATCTCGGGGTCGTCAACGGTCGCCAATGCGGCCTGAATGGCGTCCTCGAGCGTCGATGCAGGTGCGGACATGTTTGCCATGCTACGTCGGGCGTCAGGGCCGCTCCTCGTCCCACTCGGCTCGGGCCCGCTTCTCCCGGCGCAGTGCCGCTTCGTCCAGTTCGTCGGCGAGGCGGCCCAGCTCGTTCCGTAGGAAATCCCTGGTGGCGACGTCGCCGAGCGCGATCCGCAGCGCGGCGATCTCCCGGGTCAGGTACTCGGTGTCGGCCTTCTGCATGGCCGCCCGGCGTCGATCCTCCTCCATCGACAGGCGATCTCGGTCGGATTGCCGGTTCTGCGCCAGAAGGATCAGCGGCGCCGCATAGGACGCCTGCAAAGACAAGATCAAGGTCAGGAACGTGAATGTGTACGGGTCGAAGCGCAGATGTTCCGGAGCGAGTGTGTTCCAGGCGAACCACGCGGCGATCACCACCGTCATGTAGACGATGAACTTCGCCGTGCCCATGTACCTGGCGATCCCCTCCGACCAGCGGCCGAACGCCTCCGGGTCGAACTTCGGCAGGTGCACCCGGCCCGGCTCACGCGGCTGGTCCAGGCGATCCCGGCGTGACTCGCTCATGCCGTCGCCTCCGCTTCGCGCTCGCTCATTGCTCCGCCTGCTCGTCGTCGTGGGCGTCGCGATCACGCCAGTCCCGGGGCAGCGAGTGGTCCAGCACGTCGTCGACGGTGACCGCCCCGAGCAGCCGGTGCGCCGAGTCGACCACCGGCATCGCGATCAGGTCGTACGTGGCCATCCGCCGGGTGATCTCGGTCAGCCCGGTTTCGGTGCGCAGCGGGTCGATGCCGCTGTCCACCAGTCCGCCCACGATCGAGGCGGGCGGCTCCCGGAGCAGCCGCTGAAAGTGCACCATGCCGAGGTACTTGCCGGTCGGCGTGGCGCTCGGCGCCCGCGCGACGAAGACCTGCGCGGCGACGACCGGGTGCAGTTCGGGCATCCGGATCCGGGCCAGGGCCTCGGCGACCGTGGTGTCCGGGGTGAGGATCACCGGCTCCGAGGTCATCACGCTGCCCGCGGTGCCGGGACGGTAGTTCATCAGCTGCCGGACCGGCGCCGCCTCCTCCGGCTCCATCAGGTCGAGCAGCACCATCTGCTCCGCTTTCGGCAACTCGGCGAGCAGGTCGGCGGCGTCGTCCGGGTCCATCCGCTCGAGCACGTCGGCGGCGCGTTCCCGGTCCAGCCGGGCCAGGATCTCCACCTGATCGTGTTCGGGCAGCTCCTCCAGCACGTCGGCCAGCTTGCGGTCGCTGAGCGCGGCCGCCACCTCGTTGCGCCGCGCGTCCGGCAGATCCTGCAGCGCGTTCGCCATGTCGGCCGGGCGCATCTGTTCCAGCAGCGCCAGGAGGTTCGAGGTGCCCTGCATGTCGGCCGGGCCGACCAGGCCGCGAACCCGCTCGTAGTCCGCCTGGTAGACGTGGCCGCGCCGGGCCAGCCGGCCGGTGTGCTCGCGCACCGCGACCCGGGTGACGAGCCATTCGGTGTTCCGGTTCAGCTCCATGGCGATGTCCACCACGATCCCGGTGTGGTCCGGGCCCTCGCCGTGCTCGGGGACCACCGTGATCCGGCGGTCCAATAGATCCTCCAGCGCCAGCAGCTCGTTCGGCCGTTTCTCGAACCGGCGCAGGTTCAGGGTGCCGGTGCTCAGCACGACCGACTCGGCATCCATGCTGGTGACCCGCCCGATCGGCAGGAAGATCCGGCGGCGCAGCGCCATCTCGGCGACCAGCCCGACGATCTGCGGCGGCCGGTTCGTGGTGCGCAGCCGCACGACAGCGTCCCGCACCCGGCCGACCCGGTCGCCGTTGGGGTCGAACACCGGCAAACCGGCGAGGCGAGCCAGATAAACCCTCGTCCCCATGGTCACGCCCCCAGATTAGGATAGGTTCCGGACATGTCCACCGTGGCGTACGAGATCGTCGACGTGTTCACCGACCGGCCCTACGCCGGCAATCCGCTCGCGGTGGTCCACGACGCCGAGGGCCTCGCGCCCGACCAGATGCACACGCTCGCACGTGAGTTCAATCTGGCGGAGACGGTTTTCGTACTTCCCCCGGTCGCGCCCGGCGCAACCTACCGAGTGCGCATCTTCACCACCGAGACCGAGCTTCCGTTCGCCGGCCACCCGAGCGTAGGCGCTGCCGTCACCCTGATGCGCCGCGGCGGCTTCCCGCCCGGCGACGTGGTCCAGGAGTGCGGCGCCGGCCTGCTGCCGATCTCGGTGACACCGGCCGGCTCGGCGACGCTCACCGGCGGCACGCCGACCCTCGGCGATCCGCTCGACCCGGTGCCCCTGCTGGAGACCGTCGGCCTGTCGGCCGAGGACCACGCGGGGGGCGAGCTCGCCGCGTCACGTTCGGCCGGGTGCGGCCTGCCCTGGACCTTCCTTCCGGTACGACGGGAGGCGCTCGCCAGAGCCGCGTTGAACCCGGTGGCGGCCAAGGCGTACGGGGTGAGCGGCTTGACCGTCTTCTCCTGGTCGGAGTCCGCCGGGCCGGGTTCCGCGACGCCGGGTTCCGCCGGGCCGGGTTCCGCGGCACCGGCTTCCGGCGGTTCGGCGGGGGAGGCGCACGCTCGGGTCTTCGTGCCGGGCGAAGCGGTCTGGGAGGACCCGGCGACGGGTTCAGCGGCGCTCGGGCTCGGGGTGTGGCTGGTCGCGGCGGGCTGGCTCCCCGGAGAGGGCGTGTCGTCCTACCGGGTGCACCAGGGTCACGAGATCAAACGCCCGTCCCTGCTGGAGTGCACGGTCACGGCATCCGGCGGAGCAGCCACCTCGGCGACGGTCACCGGCCACGTGGTCCCGATCGCGAAGGGCGAGATAGCCATCCCGCCCTTCGTCGGCTGAGCACCGCGCCGCGGCGCGGCCGGGATCAGCGTTTGCGGACTCGGTGGAGGCGGAACGGGCGGCGTGTCTCCACGCGGGCGGGCGTTTCCCGGGGCGGCTCGGCACCCGCCTCGGTGGGCAGCTCGGGCGCGCCCACCGCACTCTCGGCGACGGGCGTCACCCGTACCACGGCGCAGTTGGTCTCTGCCCATCGCGCCACCAGCTCGTCCGCCGAGCCGGGGGCGTTGAGGCGTTTGGCGGCCAGCGCGGGTGCGAGCTCGTTCCACTCGTCGCTGCCCGGGGTCAGCCTGGTCACGGCGGCGTCGGTGGCCACGATCAAGCCGCCGTGATCGCCGCGTAGGCGGACCGTGGCCCGCTGCGACTCGGCGAGCCCGGGTGCGAACTGCTCGCCGGGGCCGCTGACGACGAGGAGCGAGCTCTCGGCCGGCATGCACCACAGCGCGTATGCCGGGCCGTCGCCGACCGAGATCCAGGCGATCGCCGCTTTTTTGATCGCCTCATCGAGCACGCCAGAGGTCACCGGGCCATCCTGTCAGACCCGGTTCACCGCTGCCCGGCGCCGGCCAGTGCCGGAGTGTGCCGTAGCAGGCCGAGGACGTCGGTGAGGGAGCGCACGGTTCGGCCGGCGAAGTTCGTGTCGGCGTCGAAGACCAGGTGACGCGCCAGGTCCGGCGCGGCCAGCCGGACCGGTGTCATGCCGACGGCCGCGGCGCCGGTGAGTTCGTGGCTGCCGCCGTCGCCGACGTAGAGGCAGTCCGCCGGCGCCACGCCCAGCCGGTCGCAGGCGGCCAGGTAGATCTCCGGGTCCGGCTTGCAGACGCCGAGCTCGACCGAGTAGATCTGAGCGTCCAACAGCGGCGCCACCGGGAGGCCGGGCAGGAAGGCGGGTAGTTCGTGGGTGCAGTCGCTGATCACCGCGGTGCGCACGCCTCGGCCGCGGATGGCGGTGAGCGCGCTGACCGCATCCGATCGGAGCTGGGTGTCGGCGCGCAGCGCGTCGATCCGGGCCGGCATGGCGGCTCGGATGGCGTCGGGGCGTGGCCGGCCACCGGCCTGTTCGATCACCCAGCGGAGCGTGGCCTCCGCCGAGCCGTAGCGTCCGCAGGCGCGGGCCCGGAAGGTGCGGTCGAGGACGCCGGTGACGGCCTCCGGGTCGGCACCGAGCGACCGGGCGATGTCCGCGTGCTGGGGTCCGCGCTGGACAGAACGGGTCAAGGTGCCGAAGAAGTCGAACACGACCGCACGGTACGCGGACATGTAAATCGGCCTCCCGGTCATCGGGGGAAGAGAACGGCTGAAGAACCGTCGGTGACTGTAGCCACTCCGTCACTGTCCGCCAATAGGAATGTGCAACTTGCGGACTACGTCTCTGCAAGAAGCGACGGCCGGGGATGAATATGCGCTCACCGCGTCAAGACGACGCTCCGACGACCCGTACCCATGGGGTGGCGATGCCGCCGCCCACCACCGTGCTCGCGCTGGCCGTGGCGATCCTGGCGGTCTCCTCGTCCGGCCCGCTGATCGCCTTCGCGGCGGCGCCCGCGATAGCTGTCGCGTTCTGGCGCAACGCCCTCGCGACGGTCGTCCTCACGCCCGTCGCGCTGACGTCCCGGCGTGCCGAGGTGTCCGAAATCGTCCGGGGCGCACGACGGCGTGACGGCCTCTTCTGCGTGCTCGCCGGTGTCGCCCTCGCCGTCCATTTCGCGACGTGGATGCCGGCCGTCCAGCTCGGCTCGGTCGCCACGGCCACCGCGCTGGTCGCCACCCAACCGGTCTGGCAGGGCTTGATCGCGGCCGTGCAGGGCCGGCGCCCGTCCGCCGCCGGCTGGCTGGGCATCGGGCTCGCGGTCTCCGGCGCGGCCTGGGCGACCGGTGCTGACCTGGGCGTCTCCAGCCAGGCGGTGCTGGCCGACGTGCTCGCGCTGCTGGGCGCGATGGCGGCCGCCGTCTACACGGCGCTGGGCGAGCGGGCCCGGTCGGCGCTGAGCACCACCACGTACACCTGGATCTGTTACGGCACGTGCGCGGTGATCCTGCTGGTCGGCTGCCTGGTGTTCGGGGTGGATCTGAGCGGTTACGACACCGGGACCTGGGCCGCGATCCTGGCGCTGGTGGTCGGCGCGCAGCTGCTCGGGCATTCGATGTTCAGCTACGCGCTCCAGCACACGTCGGCCACCGCGGTCAGCGTGCTGATCCTGCTGGAGGTGCCGGGCGCCGCCCTGATCGCCTGGTGGTGGCTCGATCAGCAACCCAGGCCGGGTTCGCTGCCGGGTCTGGCGCTGCTGCTCGCCGGCGTGGCGGTGGTCATTCTCGGCGCCGCACGGGCCGGCCGGTCGACACCGGCACCTTCCTGATTGTCCCTTTCGCAGTCATTTACCGACAAAGCACTTCCTCAACCGCAAACTTCCGATGGGGTACGGGTTCAAGCCGTCACCCGGAGCCCCGTGCCGCTCGTTTGTCCAGCGATCGGGGCCGCCCGGAGACCGAGGGGGTGTGATGCGTCGCGATCGGATCGCCGGGCTGCTCGTCGCCGGCACTCTGGTCCTCGCCGTGCCCGGCTGCGGCGGGCTCGACGGCCTCGGCGGGCTCGACGGCCTCGGCGGGCTGAGCGGGCTCGGCCGGGCGGACGGCCCGGACCGCACCGGGCTGAGCGGGCTCGGCCGGGCGGACGGCCCGGATCGCACCGGGCTGCTCGGCGGCTGGAGAACCGCCGGGTGCGCGTTCGCCCGGTCACCGCGGCACGCCGTCGTCGCGAACAACGTCCGGACGCCGTTCACCCCGCCCCGGCTCGCCGCCGCCATGGAACGGATCGACAGCGGCGGCCGGGAACGGTTCCCGCAGGCCTACTCGGGCATCGAGATCGACCAGAAACGGGTACGGGCCGTCGTCTACCGGGTGCCGTCCGCCGGTTTCGACGACTTCGTCCGGCGCAGCGCCGAGGGCAGCTGCATCGTGGTCCGGGACTCCGCGCACGCCGTCGCCGAGCTCGCCGGCTGGCACGACCGGATCGTCGCCGACCTCCACTACTGGGCGGGTCAGGGAGTGCGGATCGTCACTGTCGGCAGTCGCCACGACGGCGCCGGGGTGGAAATCGGCACACCGGATATTGATCAAGCTCGTCGCCTGCTGCCCGCGCGGTACGGCGTCGCGGCGCCGCTCGTCCTCGTCGAGGAAGGCCCGGTCACGCCGCTGACCAGCGGTCGGCCGAGCACGCCCGAATCCGGCGGCTGACCGTCGAGGGCTGTCAGAAAAGTGTCAGCGGTGCCAGGTCCGGGATGCTGCGCTCCTACGCCACGGTGACGTAATGTTTGCCCCGGCTTCCGGGACCGGGCAGGATCGCCGCATGGTCTTCGACGCACGTTCCGCCGGGGGCAGTCCGTCCCGGCGTGACGCCACCCGCCCCGCAGACGGCCGTCCACCCCGTTCCGGCGCTCCCGGATCCGACCCCGAACGGACCGCCGAACCGGACATGATGGAAATCGTGGAAGCGGAGATCGAAGAGACCGGCGAAGCCCCGGTCACCATGCGCCTCGACGGGAAGGTCGCGCTGGTCACCGGCGCCGGCAGCCCGGACGGCATCGGGTACGCGACGGCCCGTCGCCTGCGCAACCTGGGCGCTCGCGTCGCCATCGTGTCCACCACCCGGCGCATTCACGAACGGGCCTCCGAGCTCGGCGTGACCGGTTTTGTGGCCGACCTGACCGACGAGTCCGAGGTCGGGGCACTCGCCGACGCGATCGCCGACCAGCTCGGTGACGTCGAGGTGCTGGTGAACAACGCGGGGCTGGCGAGCCGTACCAGCCCGGAGGTCCTGCGGCCCGTCGCTCAGCTGACGCTCGACGAGTGGAAGGCTGAAATCGATCGGAACCTGAGCACCGCGTTCCTGTGCAGCCGCGCGTTCGTCAGCGGCATGGCGGAACGCGGCTGGGGCCGGATCGTCAACCTGGCCGCCACCGCCGGCCCGGTCAACGCGCTCCCCACCGAGGCGGCGTACGCGGCGGCGAAGGCGGGAGTGGTCGGCCTGACCCGCGCCCTCGCCATGGAGCTGGTCGCCGACGGAGTCAACGTGAACTGCGTGGCCCCGGGCACGATCTACACCGCCGCGTCCACGGTCACCGAGATCAAACAAGGCCTGGGTACGCCGATCGGCCGCCCCGGCACCCCGGACGAGGTGGCCGCGGCCGTGGCGTTCCTCTGCTCACCGGCAGCGTCCTACATCACCGGCCAGATGCTGGTGGTGGACGGCGGCAACAGCGTCCGCGAGGCCCAGTTCCGCTAGCCGTCGTCCCCGCACCCCCGCGTGTTGAGTTCGGGTGCGGAGCGTGCCCCAATTCGACACGCGGTCCTGGTTCCCCTCGCGTGTGTGGAGTTGGGGTGCGGAGCGTGCCTCAACTCGACACGCGGTCCTGGTTCTCCTCGCGTGTGTGGAGTTGGGGTGCGGAGCGTGCCTCAACTCGACACGCGGGTTGGGTCAGGGGAATTTTGTCAGCTGGGCGGCTGCTCGTTCGACGGCCAGGCAGCGGTCCTCCACGTAGTCCATGCCGGCCTCCTCGGCGATCCTCCTCGCCTCGGCGGACGCGATGCCGCTCTGCAGCCACACCGCCGGCGCCTTGATGGCGGCCGCCTGGCGGACGATCTCGACCGCGTCGCGGGACGGCCGGAAGATGTTGACCAGGTCGACCGGCTCGGGCAGGTCGGCCAGTGTCGGCACGGTCGGGACGCCGAAGATCTCGTCGACGAACGGGTTGACCGGGATGATGCGCCAGCCGTGGCGGAGCATCTGCAGCGGAACCGTGTGCGACGGTTTGTAGGGCTCTCGGGAAGCTCCGACGACGGCGATGACCGTCGCGTCTGCCAGGATCTGCTGGGCACTCCGCATGCATCAACCTTAGCCACCGCGCACGGTGGCGCACCGTGCGCTGGGCGGTGCGTCGCCCCGCGGTGGTGCGTCGCGCCGCGGGGATGCGCCGCGCCGCGGGGATGCGTCCCGGGCGGAGCGCCGCAGGGGTGCGTCCCGGGCGGAGCGGCGTCCCGGTCGGAGCGCCGCGGGGGTGCGTCCCGGGCAGAGCGGCGTCCCGGGCCGAGCGCCGCGCCCCGAGCCCCCCGCTCGGGGCGCGGCGAGTTCTGCGGGCCGAGCGCTTACAACAGCGTCAACTGGTCGGCTCGGGGACCGCCGGTTGGCGACGGCTCGGTGACGCGGCGGGCCTGGGCCGCGTCGGGGCGGTGCAGGCCGTGGCGGCGGGCGGCCATCCGGACCCGGGCGGTCACCTCGTCCTGGTAGGCGCGCCGCGAGTACGACCCCTTGCCGAACAGCTCCCGGTATCGCGGCAGCAGGTGCGGGTGCTCGCGGGCGATCCAGGACGCGTACCACTCGCGGGCGCCGGGGCGCAGGTGCAGCGGCAGGGGCGTCACGCTGGTGGCTCCGGCGGCCGCGATGGCGGCGACCGTCTCGTCGATGGAGTCCTCGGTGTCGGTGAGGCCGGGCAGGATCGGCGCCATCAGGACGCCGATGGAGAAACCGGCGTCGGTCAGGCGGCGGATCGCGTCGAGGCGGCGGCGTGGGCTCGGGGTGCCGGGCTCGGCGGAGCGCCAGACCTGCTCGTCGACGAAACCGACCGAGTAGGAGAGGGCGACACGGGTGACCTCGGCGGCCTGGCGGAGCAGGTCGAGGTCGCGCAGGATCAGCGTGCCCTTGGTGAGGATCGAGAACGGGTTGGCGTGGTCGCGCAGGGCGGCCAGGATCTCCGGCATCAGGCGGTAACGGCCCTCGGCGCGCTGGTAGACGTCCACGTTCGTACCCATCGCGATCGGAGCGCCGGACCAGCGTGGGGCGGCCAGCTCGCGGCGGATCAGGTCGCCGGCGTTCACCTTGACCACGATGCGGGTGTCGAAGTCGTGGCCGGCGTCGAGGTCGAGGTAGGTGTGCGTGTTGCGGGCGAAGCAGTTGTGGCTGACCACCCCGTCGGCGATGAAGTCGCCCGTGC
Source organism: Actinoplanes sp. NPDC023936 (assembly GCF_040639325.1). Lineage (NCBI taxonomy): Bacteria > Bacillati > Actinomycetota > Actinomycetes > Micromonosporales > Micromonosporaceae > Actinoplanes > Actinoplanes sp. NPDC023936. The sequence goes on from NZ_JBEZZR010000010.1 coordinate 213,790, forward strand.
CGGTGGAGATGTCGAAGAGCGGCAGGGTGAGGCCGAGGTCCTCGATGTCGACGACGGTGAGGCGGCGGTTGGCCCGCACACCGACCCCGGACGCGTCCAGCGGCGCGGCGGAGGCGCCGGTCATGTGCCGGAAGCGCAGCGCCGCCTCGAGATGCCGCTCGGTCTCCACCCGATCCGACCCGGGGCGGACGGCGGCAGAGCGGACGGCGGCAGAGCGGACGAAGGCAGAGCGGCCGACGCCGGGGCGGACGGGCTGGCGGGTGGCGAGGCCGAGGTGGGAGAGGGCCTCGGCGACCCGGCCGAGGTAGACCGGGTCGTCGCTGGTGAAGACGACGGCCAGCCGCTCGGTGTGCCCGACAGCGCTGAAGGCGCCGGCCAGAAACCCCCTGTACCACTCGCCGGTGGGCAGCTCCGGCCAGCGCAGGGCCTCGGTGAGCGGGATGTCGTCGAGGTAGCCGTCCGCGCGGACCCAGGCGTCGCCCTCCCGGGCCGTGCCGCCGCCGGAGGCGTCACCGCGGACCAGGCCGCAGAGGAAACCCGTCTGGTAGTCGGGGGACTCCTTGGGTGGCTCGGCGAACCGGCCCACCCCGAACATCAGGTCGCCGACCGCGAGGGCGGGCAGGTGCGCCTCGGTGGGGCTGACGTGCCGCCAGCCGCGGTCGGTGAGGAAACGGTGGTCGCCGCTGGACACCAGACGTGTCCCGTCGGAGAGGGTGACCCGGAACGCCGGCTTGCTGGTGGCCCAGTGGTCGAGAACCGTGGTCGGCACGTAGCGCCGGTGCGGCCCGGCGCCCATCGTGCCCATCACCGCGTCGCCGGGGCGGATCTGGGCGAGCGGCCGGGTCGAGCCGTCGGCGAGCAGGATCGGGGTGTCGCCGGCCAGGCAGTAGGTGCACGCGTGGGAACAGCCACGGTACGGGTTGACGGTCCACTCGAACGGCACCCGGGACTGGCCCGGCACCCGGTTGATCAGCGATTTCGCCCGCACCTCGTAGAACGTCATCCCGGCGAATCCGGGGGTGTCGAAGGTGCGGACGGTGGCGCCGGGCAGCGCCAGCGGCAAGGGTGGAGCCGCCGGCGCTGCCCTGCTGAGCAGCGACTCGTCGTCGGGGGGAGCCGACAGATGAGACCATCGCATGGCGGATATTCGAACACACGTTCGACGGCCTGTCCATGACCTTTCTCGAACGGATGTACGTGTCGTGGGTGGCCGGAAAACGCGTACCCGGAAGATCTGAACAAGAAGGCCCGCGGACCGAACCGGTCCGCGGGCCTTGATGTCTTGCCGGGTCAGCTGCGGCCGGCGGCCGTCGCCTCGGGCTCAGCCTTGGCGGACTCGCCGTGGGCGCCCTTGCGGTGTGCGGCGATCTGCTCGCGCACCTCGTCCATGTCGAGCTGCTCGACCTTCTCGATCAGGCTCTCCAGCGCCGACTCGGGGAGTGCGCCCGGCTGGGCGAAAACCACGACGCTGTCGCGAACGGCCATGATCGTCGGGATGGAGCGGATGTCGAACTTCGCGGCCAGGGCCTGCTCGGCTTCGGTGTCCACCTTGCCGAAGGTGATCTCGGGGTGTTTCTCCGAGGACCGCTCGTAGGTCGGTGCGAAGCGGACGCAGGGCCCGCACCAGCTGGCCCAGAAGTCGACCAGGACGATGCCGTCCTTGCCGGTGACCTCGTCGAAGTTCGCTGCGGTGAGCGCAACCGTCGCCATGATGCCTCCGTCTGCGGGAATCGCTTTCGTCCGGTGAAACTCCTGGTACCCAACTCTCATTCCCGCGTGAGGCGCCGGTACACGTGTCGTGCGGCACTCCGCCGGAGTTGATCTGGGCAACTCATCGTAACTGAAAGTAGGCGGACGGTGTCGGATTGCCGACTCGAACGAGCGGCACCATCCGCGCCGGTTGCGACTATCTAGCCCATTTGTCCAGCCTGTGAGTCCGCTGTGGGAGCGCGCCCAGGCGTCAGATTAATAGGAAACAAAGTTAAATGTGACCTGGCTCACACCTGAAAGTCCTTCACATGGATACGGACCGTAAGGCAAACTCTTTCCCAACAGAGCGTGGGCGGCGGGTGCCGGGGAGGGCCCCGCCGCTCATTGCGTCTCCTGCCGGTGATCAGATCCCGGCAGCGGAACGACCGACGGGCGACGACCGTCGCAGGATGAGTAGCCTAACGCCCCATGATGGCGGGCGAGGATCATTTGACCGAGGTCGGTGTGGGCCCGTGGCCCGGCGACTGGCCGGTCGGCGAGCAATACGATCCGGAGCTGCTCGAGCAGGGCGACCGCCGCAACGTCGTGGACCGGTACCGGTACTGGACCCGGGAAGCCGTGATCGCGGATCTGGACGAGCGGCGGCACGACTTCCACGTCGCGATCGAGAACTGGCAGCACGACTTCAACATCGGCACGGTGGTCCGCAACGCCAACGCGTTCCTCGCCGCCGAGGTGCACATCGTGGGCCGGCGGCGGTGGAACCGGCGCGGTGCCATGGTCACCGATCGTTATCAGCATGTCCGGCATCACCCGGACATCGATGATTTCGTGGCCTGGGCCGCCGAGGCCGGCCTTCCCATCGTCGGCATCGACAACCTGCCGGGCTCGCGTCCGATGGAGACCACCACCCTGCCGCGGCGGTGCGTGCTGCTCTTCGGCCAGGAGGGCCCGGGCCTCTCCGGCCCGGCGCGGGCCGCGTGCGACCAGATGTTCTCGATCGCACAGTACGGGTCCACGCGCTCGATCAATGCCGGTGTCGCGAGCGGCATCGCGATGCACGCGTGGATCCGGGCGCACGCGACCCCGCCGCCGGCCTGACTCGCGGGCTCCGCCGGCCGGCCCGCGTTCGGATATCGCCCGGGAGGCCTCATCCGCCGGCCTGACACGCTGATGAAAAGGACGGATCCGCTTGACGGCGGACCGCCGGACCCGCACGGTATGGAGTGTGGGTGTCACAGTGAGTTGCCCCAGATGTGCTGCTCAGGTGCGGAGGCCGGACCTGATGCACAGCGCCTGGCGGTGCGACAACTGTGGCGACATCTCCCCGTTCCACGTCGCCGAGCACATCAGCGCGGACATCGTCGGTTCGGTGCTGCGGGAGTCGGCCACGAGCGCGGAGCGGATCCCGCTCTGGTGCCCCTGGCCGCTGCCCTCCGGATGGATGGTCACCGGCGTCGGCTGGTCCGGCGACGAGCGGTTCGGTGTTCGTGCCACGGTGCTGGCGTGCAGCGGCCCGGAACCCCTCGGTGGCGGCCCGGCCGACCTGGTCCTGGTCGCCGAGCAACCGGGCGTCGGACTGGGCACCCGGTTCGCCGGGATTCCCGGTCTTGACCCTGGTCACCTGCTTGCCGAGGCGCTCGCCGAGCCCGGCTCGCACACCGGTCCACACGCGAAGATCAAAGCGGCCGGACACCCCACTCCACTGTGGTGTGTAAAGTCACCTGAAGATCGAAGTGCCTACGTGAGTGAGGCCAAAGGAATGTGGCTCTATGCGGTAGCGTGGCCGGCAAGCGCGGGCTATCTACTCGCGGAGCACGTCGTTCTGCACGACCTCTCCGAGGGTGTGCCGCCCGAGCTGGTGTTCGGAGCGCCATCGCCATACCTGCATGGTCGTGCCTAACCCCCTCGGGTGTGACCTGCGGTGATGACAATCGGCTTTCCAGGCACTTTGTTCACACGAAGCGACGAAGCTGATACCGTCAGTACTGCCGCGGCGCTGAACGTCACCCGCACCGGAGGAGAAGGCCCGCCATGATCAAGAAGGTCCTCACCTGGCTTGGTATTGCATTCTTGATCTTCTTCATCGCCTTCAACCCGAGATCCGCTGCGGCGGTCTTCGAGTCACTCGGGGGCACGATCGCCGACATCGCACGAGGCTTCGGCACCTTCTTCACCGACCTCGTCGCATAGCATCTCTACATGGATCCTGGCGAGCCGCGCGAACCGCGAGGCGAGGGTGCCCGGCGCCCTCGGGACGACGACGAGAACTTCGGGTATGACGACCCGGCGTTCGGCGGTCCTGAGTACACACGCTCCGATCCCTATCCGGACGACGACGCGGCGTACGCACGCGACCAGCGCCGGACCGAGGAGATCTACGCCGACTCCGACGAGTACCAGCCGCCGTCCTTCACTCCGGACGAGCTGGAAGGCCTCGATCAGGGTGGCGGGCCGCGCCGGTTCCTGCCGCTGGAGGACGAGCCCACCACGCTCGTCGCCCGCTACCTCTTCCCCACCGAGCGATATCGCGGTGAGTGGAAACGGCACTGGATCCATCTGACGACGCCGATCGCGATCGGCGCCGGGGCCACTCTCGTTCTGGGTTATCTCGCCGGCTTCCTCACTCGCCAGAACATCGACGGCATGGTCACGGTCGCCGTGCTGGTCTGGCTCGGCGTGATCAGCTGGGTCGCCTGGCAGGTCTTCGACTGGTACTTCGACAGGTTCATCCTCACCAACAAGCGCGTGATGGTGGTCAACGGGATCATCACCCGGAAGGTGGCCATGATGCCCCTCCTCCGGGTGACCGACATGAAGTACGAGCAGTCCGCTCTCGGCCGGATGCTGAGTTACGGCACGTTCGTGCTCGAGTCGGCCGGTCAGGACCAGGCGCTGCGCGAGGTCAAGCACCTGCCCAACCCGAACGAGCTGTACCTGCGGGTGGTCGAGGAGATGTACGAGCCGCAGGCTGTCGAGGCGCGGCTGGGCAAAGAGGACGACGACGCCGACTGATCGTGACAAGCATCGACCTTCACTGCCACTCGACGGCCAGCGACGGCACCTTCACCCCGGCCGAACTGGTGCGGGCGGGTCGGGCCGCCGGGCTGGACGTCCTGGCGATCACCGACCACGACACCACCGGCGGCTGGGAGCAGGCGGCCGCGGCCCGGTCCGAGGGCCTCGCGCTGGTCCGGGGCGCCGAGCTCTCCTGCTGGTGGGGCGAGCGCGTCTGGGGTGGGCAGGGCATCGCGCTGCACCTGCTGGCGTACCTCTTCGACCCGGCCGAGCCGCTGCTCGCCGCCGAGCTGGCCCGGCTGCGCGGCGATCGGGAGCAGCGCGCCGAGAAGATCGTGGCGAAACTCCGGGCGGACGGGGTGCCGATCTCCTGGGCCGAGGTGCTGGAGTACGCGGCGGGCGGCTCGGTGGGGCGGCCGCACATCGCTCAGGCGCTGATCCGGGCGGGACTGGTCCGCACCACCACCGAGGCGTTCGCCTCCGCGTGGCTGGGCGCGCGGTACTTCGTACCCAAATCGGATCTTGATGTTTTTGAGGCTGTCCGTGCGGTGCGGGAAGCCGGTGGCGTGACCGTCTTCGCTCATCCGCGCGCGACGGTGCGGGGGCGGGTGGTGCCCGACCGGCTGATCGCCGAGCTGGCCGAGGCGGGCCTGTTCGGCCTGGAGGCCGACCACGAGGACCACACGCCGGTGGAGCGCGAGCAGGTGCGCGAGCTGGCGGATCAGCTCGGGCTGGTGGTGACCGGATCGTCGGACTTCCACGGTACGCACAAGACGGTCGAGCTGGGCGCGTTCCGGACCGCGCCCGAGATGTACGAGAAAATCGTCTCCGCCGCCACCGGAGTTCCGGTCCTGGGGTGACGATCGCCGCAGCCGCCTGCGGAAACTGACGCCGCGCCCTAACTTGATCGGGTGAATGTCAAGCTGTTCGGCGAGTTCTTCGTGACTCTGCTGGTGATCGTCGATCCTCCCGGCATGGTCCCGGTCTTCCTCGCGCTCACCGGCAGCATGCCGGCGAAGGCCCGGAACAAGGCCGCTACGCAGGCGGTGCTGCTCGCCCTCGGCGTGATCGTCGGCTTCGCGATCGCCGGGCAGACCCTGCTGGACTACCTCCATGTGCAGCTGCCGGCCCTCCAGGCCGCCGGTGGCCTGCTGCTGGTCCTGGTCGCGCTGCAGCTGCTCACCGGCAAGACCGACGAACCCGCCGACCAGATCGGCACCAGCAACGTCGCGCTGGTCCCGATCGGCACCCCGCTGCTGGCCGGGCCCGGCGCGATCGTCGCCACGATGCTCTTCGTCCAGCAGGCCGAATCCCTCGACGAGCACCTGATCCTCGCCGCCGCGATCCTCGCCGTGATGGCGACCGTCTGGCTGGTGCTCCGCTTCTCCGGGATCATCGTGCGGCTGCTGCGCCCGGCCGGCATCGAGGTGCTCACCCGGATCGCCGGCCTCCTCCTCGCGGCGATCGCGGTGCAGCTCATCGCGGACGCCGTCTTCGCGTTCGTGAAGGATTACAGCGGGCAGTTCTGAGGGTTTCGCGTTCGGTTCTTGTCGGGGGGTGCTGGCAGGATTGCCGTGTGTCCCCCCGATCACGCGCCACCAGCTCCGCTGCCATCCCCGAGCAGCTCGGGTTCGCCGGCATGCCGGAGCGGCTCTTCGTCTGCACGCCGAGCAAGCTCGGGGCCTTCGCCGACTGTCCCCGCCGCTATCGCTATTCCTACGTCGATCGCCCCACCCCGCCCAAGGGCGCGCCGTGGGCACACAACTCGATGGGCGCGAGCGTGCACACCGCCCTGAAGAACTGGTTCGCCCTGCCGGTCGAGCGGCGTGAGCCAGGCGCGCTTCCCACGCTTCTCAAGGCGACGTGGGTCCGGGAGGGATATCGCGACGTCGACCAGGAGCGGGCGGTCTACCGGCGCGCCCTCGACTGGCTGGAGAGCTACGTCGCCACCCTCGACCCCGACGAGGAGCCGCTCGGTGTGGAGCGGGTGGTCGCCACCAAGACCTCGGTGCTGGCGCTGAACGGCCGGGCCGACCGGATCGACGCGCGCACCGGGCCGGACGGCCCGGAGGCGGTGATCGTCGACTACAAGACCGGCCGCTCCGGGCTGGACGCCGACGACGCGCGGGGCTCGCAGGCGCTCGCGCTCTACGCGTTCGCGGCCGAGCGGGTGTTCCGGCGGCCGTGCCGGCGCGTCGAGCTGCACCACCTGCCGACCGGGACGGTCGCCGCGCACGAGCACACCGAGGAGTCGCTGGCCCGGCAGGTCCGGCGGGCCGAGGAGACCGCGACCGACATCATGGCGGCGGAGAAAGCGGTGGCCGCCGGGGCCGACCCGGACCAGGAGTTTCCGACGAATCCGGGGTCGCTCTGCGGGTGGTGCGACTTCCGGAAGGTGTGCCCGGCCGGCGCCGGTGTGGCGGGCAAGGAGCCGTGGACGGCGGTGGAGCACCTGGGCGCCTAGCGGGCGGCTCGGGCCACTCCCGCCGGTCGGCCGGCGGGTCACTGTCTTCGGCCGGCCGGCGGGTCGTTCTCTTCGGCCGAGGGCCGGCTCGGGTTCAGGAGCCGGTCGGTTGGAGGCCGGCTCTTTCCAGGGCAGCCCTGCGCATGGGCGCCACCCGGTACTGCTCGGGCAGGGTCGCGAGGACGCCCGCGAGCAGGGCGCGCAGGCCTCGCACCGAGAGGCGGGCGGCCAGGTCGGTGGTGGGCCAGCCCAGTCCGCCGTACATCTGCCGGGCCCACGCCGGCAGCAGGGCGATCGCCGTGCTCGCGACGCCGAGGTACGCCCAGCGGGGCGGACCGAGGTTGAGGCCGAGGCGCAGCGCCCGGCCGCCCCACGACGACGGCACCGGCGGCACCGGCGGCACGGTCAGGAACAGGGCCGTCTCCGCGCTGTCCCGGGTGAGCGCCAGCTCCGGGCGCATCGCCGCGTAGTAGTCCGCCACCTCGGCGGCGGTGCCGGGCACTGTCGCCGGGTCGAGGCCGACCAGTTCCGCGGCACGCCGCTGCTCGGTGTAGTAACCGTCGACCTCCGCGGGCGTGAGCCGCACGCCGGCGTCGACGGCCGTGCTCAGGAACGACTCCACCTCGGCGACATGCACCCAGCGCAGCAGGTCCGGCTCGTCCACCCGGAACCGCTCACCGGTGCGCGGGTCGGTGGCGGACAGCCGGGAGTGCAGCCGGCGCAGACGGGCGGCCGCCGCGTTCACCTCGGCGGTGCTGCCGTAGACGACCGTCCCCACGTAGTTGGAGGTGCGCATCAGGCGGCCCCACGGGTCGGCGCGGTAGCCCGAGTTCTGCGCGACGCCGGCGACGGCGCGGGGGTGCAGCGCCTGAAGGTAGAGCGATCGGAGCCCACCGAGCATCAGGATCGGCTCCTGATGCAGTTTCCAGGTGACCGAGTCCGGGCCGAACAGGCCGACGTCTTCCGTCATGTGGTCAAGAGTGCCACGACCGGGTTGCCATCGGCCGATCCTGACCTGCGCCAGAGTGCCCTGACGTGAGATTGTTGCGCCTTCACGCAATTTGGTCAGCGCACGACCCGTGATCGAGGAGGAATGGTGTTCGACCAGGTCAACGGTTTACCGGTACATATCCTCGTGCTCCACGCCGCCGTCATCTTCGTGCCGCTGCTGGCCCTTGGCAGCGTCGTCTACGCCGTCGTCGCGCCCTGGCGGGCCAAGATGGGATGGGCCGTCGCGATCCTCGCCGTCGTCGCCCCGATCGCCGCCGTGGTGACGAAGGTGTCCGGCACCGAGCTCTACAACCGGCTCCTCGGCCAGGGCATGTCCGGACCGGGCAAGGTGATCCTGGACGACCACATGAACTACGGGACGATCACCATGTGGCTGTCGATCGCGCTCGGCGTGGTCAGCCTGCTGCTCGTGGCGCTGACGATCCGGGCCGGCGCGCGGCTGCCCCGGATCGCCGACATCGGCTTCGCCGTGGTGATCATCGGGCTGGCCGCGACGACCGGGTACTACATCTTCGAGACCGGTGACTCCGGCGCGACAGCGGTGTGGGGCACGTACTGATCGCGGCGGGTCCGGCTGGTCGCGGCCGGTCCGGCTAGACGTGGACTTCGCACATGGTTGTGGACTGCCGTTATAGCCATCGTGGTCGGGTGGGATCGATGTTGAGTAGGGCGAGGAGTTGGGCTTGG
>NZ_JBEZZR010000011.1:0-41626 GCF_040639325.1 Actinoplanes sp. NPDC023936
GAACCCGCCAGCACCCGCCACCCCGGACCAGCAACGATCCGCTTCTATCCCGTAACCCGCCAACCAGCAAGATCAACTTAAGCTAAGTGGCATTGCGGACTCGTGGGCCGTAGCTCACGCATGATCCCGGCCCGGGTAGCCTGCGCGCGCTACGGCTCGGACTCGTGGGCCGTAGCGCATGCATGATCCCGGCCCGGATGGCCTGCGCGCGCTACGGCTCCGACCTGCGTCTCGCAGCGGCGCAGCGGCGCAGCGGCGTGGCGGCGTGGCGTGCACCGGAAACGCTGGGCGTGGGGGAGAAGCCGCCCCTACGGCGCCGCGCAATTCGCGCTCCTGCGTGTCACCGCGTACTCCCGGTCGTCCTCGGTGATCCCCGACGGCACCCCGTCGAACCAGCTCTCCACCTTCTCGCCGGCCCGCACCTGCTCATAGTGCAGATGCGGCGCACTGGAATCCCCGGTGCTGCCGACCCGGCCCAGCTGATGGCCCTGCCCGACCTCGTCGCCGACCTCGACCGCCGGCGGCTCCAGCAGGTGCAGATAGAGCGTCTCCCACCGCCCGCCGTGGTCGATCTTCACCCAGTACCCGCCGCCGCGTCCCTGCCGTCCCTTGGGGTTCTCCGGGGTCCGATCGCCGAGCGACCCGTTGATCCCCGCTTCGACCACCGTGCCCGGGTACGAGGCGAGAACCGGCCGTCCCCACGTCTTCCCCGAGGTCGGATAGAAGTCGACGTCGAAGTCGTCATGCCCCGGATAGGTGCTGAGCCGCCAGGTCTCCCCGCAGGCGACCGGCAGCTGGAACGCCGGCCGGGGCCCCGGCGGTTCCCGGAGCCCCGGCACGACGAGCACCGCCGCGATTCCGATCACCGCGAGGGCGGCGCCTGCCCAAAGCCACTTCTTCCACACCAATCGATCATGACAACCGCTCGCTACCGGGAAGCGTGGACCACCGCTCCGATGGGTGCCCGGCCTCAGCGTCGCGCGATCGGGGCCGGCGGGCGTGGGGCCGAAGGTCCGGGTCCAATGGCCGTGCCCGTGCGGGTCGCTGGTGACCTAGCGTTCGACTATGGACACCGTCGTGACCGCCGCGGAACAGAGCGCGAGGCTGCCGGTCGTGGTCGGCGTCGACGGGATGGCGGCCACGCCGCACTCCGTCGACCTCGCCGCCTCCGAGGCTGCGCGTCGTGGTGTGCCGCTCGCCGTCGTGCACGCGTGGCCGGGCCGTCCGGTCCGTCCGTCGCGGACCCGGGCCGTGATGCCGGCCCGTGCCGAGGGACGTCATCTGCTGGAGCTGGCGGCGCGGCGTGCCCGGCACGCGTACCCGGATCTGGAGATCGTCACCGAGCTGGCGGACCAGGGCGCGGCGCAGGCGTTGCTGCGCTGGTCGGCCCGCGCGTCGCTGCTGGTGGTGGGTCACCGCGACGAGACCCGATCACGGTACGGGTGGGGCCCGACCGCCGCCTATCTGGCGCACCACACCGAGTGCCCGCTGCTCGTGCACCGCGGCCCGGCGCCGTCGCGGGGTCCGGTCGCGGTGGCCCTCTCCGGCGCCCGCACGCCGACCCTGGCGATGGCCTGCGGTGAGGCCGCTCGAGCCGGATGTTCCCTGGTGGCGGTGCATGTGCGGACGAAGCGGGATGACCAGCGGTTCGCCGAGCGGCTGACCGCCGACGTCCCGGTGCAGCGGCTGCTGATCAGTGGCGCCGACATTCCGTACACGGTGGATCGGATCTCCTGGCGGGCCCGCCTCATGGTGGCCGGAATCGGTCACAAGGGCTGGGCGGTGGAGACCGTCTACGGCACCCCGGGAGTGACGTCCGCCGGTCGGCGGCTGTGCCCTGTACTACTGGTGCCCCCGAATGTGAAAGCCCTCGCAGGGAAAAGCGCCGTCCCGAAATAGGCTGGCGGGATGAGTGATCGCCCACTGACCCTGATGGCTGTGCACGCCCACCCCGACGACGAGGTCACCAGCACCGGTGGGGTCCTCGCCAAGTACGCCGCCGAGGGCGTCACCACCATCGTCGTGACCTGCACCGACGGCCGTTGCGGGGACGGGCCGGGGGGTGTCAAGCCGGGGCAGCCCGGACACGACCCGGAGGCGGTCGCCGCACATCGCCGCCGCGAGCTGGAGGCCAGTTGCGCGGCGCTGAAGGTGTCACATCTGGAGATGCTCGGCTATCACGACTCGGGAATGATGGGCTGGGACACCAACGACGCGCCCGGCGCGTTCTGGGCCGCACCGGTCGACGAGGCGGCGCAGCGGCTGGCCGCGCTGATCGAGAAGTACCGGCCGGACGTCGTGCTCACCTACGACGCGAACGGCGGTTACGGCCACCCGGACCACATCCAGGTGCACCGGGTGACGATGGCAGCCGTCGAGCTGGCGAAACCGGCCAAGGTCTACATGAGCGCGCTGCCGCGCTCGGTGCTGGTCAAGATGGGTGAGCGGATGCGTGAGCTCGGCATCGGGCTCGACGAGCCGGGCTCCGGCGAGCCGCAGCCGGAGGGCTGGGCGGACGAGGACATCACCGCCTGGATCGACGTGGCGTCGGTGCTGGACCAGAAGTTCGACGCGTTGTCGGCGCACGCGAGCCAGAGCGACGGCGCGTTCTTCCTGAGCCTGGGCCGGGAGACGTTCGCCATGGTGATGGGCGTCGAGGCCTATGTCCGGACGCACGACACCACCGGCGCCCCGGCCGCCGAGACGGACCTTTTCGAGGGCCTTCGCTAGGCCTTCTTCGGCCTCTTGAGATCGCCCGGCGCGGGGAAGCAGGCGGCCATCTGCGGCGAGGCCGCGGTCGCCAGCTGCCGGCCGATCTGCTGGAGCTGGCCGACCTGCTCCGGCGTGAGCACGTCGAAGACGAGCCGCCGCGCCTCCCGGACGTGATTCGGCGCGGCGGCGACCACGACCGCCATCCCGGCGTCGGTGAGCAGCGCCTCGACGCAGCGGCCCTCGGCGCTGTCGGAGGTGCGCCGGCGTACCCAGCCCTGTCGTTCCAGCCGGGTCACCGCGTGCGAGAGCCGGGAGAGGGAGCCGCCGGCGAGGTGGGCGAGGGTGCCCATGCGCGTGGCCCGGCCCTCGGCCATGGAGAGCCAGGACAGGATCTGGTACTCGAAGAAGTTGATCCCGGCGTCCCGCTTGAGCTGGGCGTCGATGGCGGGCGGCACGGTGGAGAACATCGCGGTGAGCGCGATCCAGGCATGCGTCTCGTCGTCGGAAAGCCACGGTGCGTCTGTGCGCTCGGTCACGACTGAGCACAATACCCGAGACGCCCACTTGAACATTCAATACTTGCCGTGGCAAGCTTGCCGAGCGTTGAGCATTCAACTCCACCACAAAGGGAGAATCCCCATGCCCGTCCTGCGTATCGACGCCAGCATCCTCGGCCCGAACTCGGCCAGCAGCGAGCTCGCCGACGTGGTCGAGAAGGAGCTTGTCGAGAACAACCCGGGCGTCGAGATCGTCCGCCGCCACATCGGCGCGAACCCGCTGCCGTCGGACGCGTGGGCGGCCGCCGTCTCGGCCGGCTACGTCCCCGCCGACCAGCGCAGCGAGGCCCAGAAGAACGCCGTCGCCCTCGCCGTCGAACTGGCCGACGAGATCCGCAACGCCGACGCCGTGATCCTGGCGCTCCCGTTCTACAACTACGGCGTCTCGCAGCACGCCAAGATCTGGTTCGACCTGGCGATGGCCGGTGGTGAGAACGGCGAGAAGTTCCTCGACGGCAAGCCGGCCGTCCTGCTGACCACCCGTGGTGGCGCCTACGGCGTCGGCACTCCCCGTGAGGGCTGGGACCACAACACCGACTACCTGGCCCGCGTCGTCGGCGACATCTGGGGCGCCGACCTCACCGTGATCGAGCGCGAGTTCACCCTGGTCGGCGTGAACCCGGCGCTGGACCAGTTCACCGAGATGGCGACCCTGATGCGCAAGACCGCGCTCGAGGCCGCCGCGGTCGCCGGCCGTACCCTCGCGTCGCGCGTCTGATCTTCACCCCTCTGCTCTGCTCGCATCGGACCGTCCCTGTTCAGGGGCGGTCCGATGTCGTCTGTACCGCGTCCGAGGTCGTCTGTACCGCGTCTGCGGTAGAGAGAGTGACCCCGCCAGGATGACGACAGCGGCGGCGGAATCAGCGAGGGTCGGTCTGTGTCATCGAGCTTCGCGTTCCCGAGAGCCGGGCGCTGGGCGCGGCTGATCGTCGCGGCCGTGCTGGCGGTCGCTGTGATCGTGCTGCTCCGGCGTGAGTTCCCCGAGCCGGCGTCGCTCGTCGCGGCGTGGCGGACGGCCGAGACCTGGTGGCTGGTGCCGGCGCTGCTCGCGGCGACCGCGTCCCAGGTCGCTTTCGCCGGGCAGCAGCGGTCCCTGCTTCTCGCGTTCGGCGCCCGGCTGCGCCGCCGGGACGCGGTGGCGCTCACCTACAGCCGCAGCGCGCTGAGCATGGTGCTGCCGGCGGGCGCGGTGGTCTCCGCCGCCTATGCCTACCGGCACTATCGCCGGCACGGCGCGACATCGGCGGCGGCCGCGACGGTGACAGTGCTCTCCGGCGCGGTGTCGGTGGTGGCGCTCGCGCTGCTCTACGCGGCGGGCGCGCTCGCCACCGGTCTGTGGTGGGCGTCGGCGCTGCTCGCGCTCGTGCTGGCGGTCGCCGTCCTGCTGTTCCGCCGCGCCAGCGCGCCGACGTTCCGCTTCCGCTGGGCGCGTCTGCGCCGGCTCGCCGACGGCGCCGGCGAGGCGATTGACAAGGCCCATTTGGTACGGGTGAAGAGCTGGCTGATCACGCTGGGTTTCGCGGTCGCCAACTGGGCGCTGGACCTGGCCTGCCTGCTGGCCGTCGCCCGGGCGTTCCACCTGACCGTGGGCTGGGAGAAGATCGCCTGGGCGTACCTGACGGCCCAGCTCGTCCGGCAGATCCCGGTGACGCCGGGCGGCATCGGGCTGATCGAGGCCGGTCTGCTCGCCGGCCTGGTCACCGCGGGCTCACCCGGTTCGGCCGCGGTGGCCGTGGTCCTCGGTTACCGCCTGCTCTCGTTCTGGCTGTTGCTCCCGGCCGGCCTGGCCGGTCATCTGGTGCTCAGGGCCGGGCTGTCGAGGCCGGAGAGGTCAGCGGACGACGCGGCACCGGTTCGTGGTGCGGCGGTCCGGGTCGACTCCTCGGTTTAACCGGTTGCGACTTGCTACCGGTTTGCACCGTAACGAAGACCGGTTGTACAGTGCAAGTGGTATCCGGGAGGGACATGTGACGACCGTCGAGGAGCGCCGTTCCGGCTGCCCCATCAACCTCTCGCTGGAGGTCCTGGGCGACAAGTGGTCGTTGCTGATCATCCGCGACATGATGTTCGGCAACCGGCGGCATTTCCGGGCCCTGCTCACTCAGTCCGAGGAGGGCATCGCGACGAACATCCTGGCCGACCGCCTGCGCCGCCTCACCGAGCTCGGCATGATCACCTCGGTGCCCGACCCCGGCCACAAGCAGCGCGTCCTGCTCAGCCTCACCGAGCCGGCCATCCAGCTGGTCCCGGTCCTCGCCCACCTCGGCGCGTGGGGCCGCCGCCATTTGCCGGTCACCCGCGAGCTGGCGATCCGCGCCGAGCTGCTGGAGCGCGGCGGCCCGGAGCTGTGGGACGCCTTCATGGACGAGTTGCGCGAGCTGCACCTGGGCGTCCAGCGTCCAGCCGGCACCCCGTCGGTCCTGGACGGGCTGACCGCCGCATACCTGGCCGAGGTCGCCCGATCTGACATTTAAGGATGTTTAAGGTAACGACGCGTTGACCGGATATCGGCGTGCGTCTTTATTGGAGGGCACCCCTGATCCCCCGTACCCCCCAATGAGGTCGTCCCCATGCACAAGCGCAAGTTCCTCGCCCTGGCCGTGTCCGCCGCGGCGGTCGGCGCCCTCGGCGCCCTGGGTATCGGCAACGCCTCGGCCGCCGCGCTCGACCCGGCCCTGCCGCCCGGCGGCAACTTCGACCTGGCGGTCTGGCAGCTGCAGCTGCCCACCGGGTCGCCCGGCAAGCCGGACACCATCTCGCCGGCCCGGCTGAAAGGCGCGAGCGGGTACAGCAACCCGTCCTATTTCTGGACCGACAAGAACGACGGCTCGATGACGTTCTGGGCGCCGGAGAAGGGCGTCACCACGCCGAACTCGAAATACGCCCGATCCGAGCTGCGCGAGATGAACCGTGACGGCAGCGCCGCGGACTGGACGCTCGCCGGCAACCACACGCTCAGCGCGCAGCTGCGCGTCGTGTCGGTGACCAAGAACGTCGCGGTCGGCCAGGTGAAGCTCGGCACCGGCGGCACCTCGACCAAACCGCTCGCCGAGCTCTACTACCGCGCCAACGGCGACGTCTACCTCGGCACCCAGAACTCGCCGGACGCCAGCGGGCAGACCCTGCACAAGATCACGAACGTGGCGCTCGGGGTGAAGTGGACCTACGTGCTCAACGTCGTGGGCAACACGCTCAGCCTCACCGTCAACGGGGTGAAGAGCACGTACTCGGTCCCGGCGGCGTTCAGCCCGTACCGGCAGTATTTCAAGGCCGGCTCCTACAACCAGTCGTCGTCGGAGAGCACCACGAACGGTGCCAAGGTCAAGTTCTACGCTCTCACCGTGCGGCACGCCTGACGTACTGTCGGATCATGGCTGAGGTTCGGCGGGCGACGCTCAAGGATGTTGCTGCAGCGAGCGGCGTCTCCCGGGCCACTGTCAGTTTCGTGCTGAACGACACCCCGAACCAGACGATCTCCGAGGCGACGCGGGCGCGGATCCTGCAGGCGGTTCGCGACCTCGGCTACAAGCCGCACGGCATCGCGAAAGCGTTGCGTGAGGGCGCCTCGCGGATCGTGGTGCTGCAGATCGAGAGCGGACTGGAAGGCAACTACTCGCGGAGTTACCTGCGCGGGCTGGACGCCGAGCTCGCCGACCACGGCCATGTGCTGGTCGTGCGGCACGGGCCGGCCGGGCAGGTGCTCGACGCGATCAACCCGCGGGCGGTGCTGAGTCTCGGCGAGCCGTACCGGACGGGTCGCGAGCTGGACGACACCGGTGGTGGGTGGCGTGACGGGCTGGCCGCGCATGTCGCCCTGCAGATCCGTCATCTGGCCGAGAACGGTCACCGCTCGATGGCACTCGCGCTGCCTGCCACGGACGCGCCGCTCGGTGAGGTGCGTTTGCGGTTCGCGCAGGAGGCCGCCGCCTCGCTCGGACTGCCGCCGTTGCGGAGTGTGGTGATTCCCCGGCAGCGGGAGGCGGGGGTGGCCGCGCTGCGGGAGTTCCGGGCGGTCTCGTCGGCCGTCACGGCTGTCGCGGCGCACGATGACGACGTGGCGCTGCGGGTGCTCGCCGGGCTGCGCGATCTCGGGGTGTCGGTGCCGGGGGAGTGCGCGGTGATCGGGTTCGACGACACGGAGTACGGCGCGTTGTTCGCTCCGGCTCTGACCACGGTACGTATTGATGCTGAGGCTCACGGACGGTTGAGTGCGCGCCGGGTGCTGGGCTTGGATCTTGGTGATGTGACGCCGGTGCCGGCGCGGGTGATCTCCCGGCAGACGGTGTAGCCGCTGGGCCTGGGACGGGTCGGGCGGGTGACGCGGGGCTCGCGCGGTGATGTGGGCACACGGAGGCGAATTCATGAGAGGCGACGGCACACGCTGGCTCCCGCCGGCCGGGATGAGGACGCACCGAAGCGGTGCGTGTGCTTCCGCGCCGCTCTGGCGTAGGGGAAAGGCCACAATGCCGATGCGTGTGCCCTCATCCACGTTGGGCTGCCGGTAACGCGAGCGGCACGACGTCGGGCGGGGTGGGAGCTCACGGTGGGCCACTGGGTCTGCCGGGGGGACCGTGGGCCTTCGCCGGGGGGCGCCGTGTGCCCCGGTCATCGGGCGGGGCGGCGCCTGTCTCGGGTGCGGAACGCCTGGTGGATCGCTATCAGGGGAAGCACGCCTACCGGGTACCAGAGCATGTCGCGCGGGTCGAAGTGCGCGCCCAGCACCAGCCGCGCCACCAGGCTGTCCGCGGCGAGGAGCGCCGGAACGCCGGTGAGCTGGAACAGCTCGACGGCCCAGCAGAAGGCGATCGCCGCGGCGCCGGCGGTCAGCGGGCGGGCCCGCGGGATCAGCGCGAACAGGATCGCGTAGATCATGGAGGCGTACAGGGCGGTTCCGGAGTTCTGGGCGAGCGCCCCGGAACCGTCCAGGACACCGTCGCCGGCCAGCAGGCGGATCCCGAACGCCACGCCGAGGAAGACCAGCGCTGCCCCGGCGGCACCGGCTCGCACCCGCCACATACCCACGATCACAGCGCGACGGTAGACGGGCCGGACAAGGACTTCCGCTACCCCGAACGCCGCCCGGCGACCCGCCGCCGGTTCTCGGGGGTCACGGGACGAGCGGCCCACGCAGCGCCGCACGGGCGGCAGCCTCGTCCCCGGTGAGCCGCTCCCAGGCGATAGGACGGCGGTTCCAGAGGGCGAGCATCAACTCCTCGGCCGTACCATCGATCTCCGCAACCGGATCGCCCGGGCCGAGCATCCACGACGTACCAAGGTCGGTGGCGGTGAATCGGACCGCAACCACCGGCTCGGCGGCCAGGCCGCGCTTGATCATGCGGGGCACGAAGACCTCGATGACCTCGGCGATCCCGTCACCGGCCAGCGCCGGGTCCAGGGGTTCCGCCGTGCCGAGAGCATGCTGGGCGTCCCACAGATGCACCACCGTCTCCAGGCAGCGGCGGCGCTGCCAGAACCCGGCCGTGCGCGGCGGAGCGAACGTCCACGCCTCGGTCGCCGGGTCGACGTCGAGCGCTTCCAGAAGAGTCTCCGCGGTCTCGGTGAACCACGGCCCGATCCCGGTCGCGGGCGCCGGCGGGCGATGATCGCCGCGCCGCTCGGTGACGGCCGTCGCTGCCCAGAGATTGCCCTGGCCGAGGTGCGCGGCCAAATCGGCGAGCGTCCAGCCACCGCAGTGCTCGACCGTCGCCGTCAGATCGCCGTCGAGGCAGTCCCGGAACGCGGCGAGGTCGCGGCGCAGAAGAGTGAGGTGGTCGAGTTTCATCCGCCGCAGGGTACTCGGACTCGCACGTTCCCGAAGTACGGTTCCTGGGTAAGGGAAGGCGGCGACCGTCGGGACAGGGTGGTGGTGCAGCATGTCTACCAAAGACACACGCCGGGAGTTCGACCGGATCATCGGGCGGCTCGCCGACGAGGATCCGATGTTCCGCGCGCCGCGCCAGCTCTCCCGCGAGCTGCTGGTGGCGCTCTGCGTGCTGGGCGGCCTGGTCTGGGCCGGCCTGTCGGTGCTGATGGTGGTCTGGGGCGCGGCCGGCGTCGTCGTGACGTGCCTGGCGGTGGCCGCGTTCGCGCTGGCCGTCGCCCGCTGGCATCACCGCGTCTAGCCGGATTCGCCTGGTTTGCGGGCACCCCCCGACCGGGCGGCCCCCGACCGGGCGGGCCCCCGACCGAGGCGAGGGCCCGCGGCACGTCAGGACAGCAGGCGTCCGAGGTTCTCCGGGGCGAAGAACTCGGCCGGTGACGTCACGCCCGAGTTCAGGCGGGTGAAGGCGTCCATCTTCTCCTGGTCGCCGACGATAGCCGTCGCCAGCTGGATCATCTGCTTGTCCGGCGGCTGCAGCGACGCGATGCCCAGCGTCATCTCGTAGACCGGCATGGCCCGCGCGTCCCGCTTCTCCTGGTACGCCGGCAGCGACTGGTCCGGGTCCAGGGCACTCAGAGCCTCGGCCAGGTTCTCCGCGTCCAGGAAGGCGTCGGTGATGCCCTGCGCGGTGATGTAGTCCCGGTTGTAACCGGCGTCGCCGACCAGCGCCCAGCCGGGCCCGGACGGTACCCGGAAGTAGTTCGGCACCGACGCGCCGACCAGCTTCGACTCCAGTTTCGCGGCGCCGATCCGCTCGGCGAACGCCGGGGCGAGCGCGAACATCCGGTTCAGCTCGCCCTCGATGTCGTTGCGGTGCTCGGCGAGCTCCGCGTACGGCCAGCCGCCGACCACCAGGGTGAGATCGTCGTTTGTCGGGCACACCGCCCAGCTGCGGCCCGGCCGGCTGTACGCCTCGAAGGTGTCCGTCGGCAGGTTGCTCCAGTAACCGTAGTAGCCGACCGTGAGCGGGCCCTGGTCCGCGTACTGTTTCGCCTGCGCCGCCTTGGCGACGACCGAGTTGCGGCCGTCGGCGCCGACCACGAAACGGGCACGCTCGACGGTCGAGCCGCTGCGGATGCCGACGACCCGCCCGTCGTCGATCAGAACCTCTTCCACGCTGAAGTCCTCGCGGAACTCGGCGCCCGCCGCCACGGCGGCGTCCACCAGGATCTTGTCGAGAAGCAAACGGCGAGGAGCATAGGCGTACGGGGAATCAGGCGTCCCCGGCGCACCCGCGAGAGCGATCGGCCCGAAGTCGATCGAGTAACGACCCACCGGCGGGCAGCCGGTCGCGGTCACCTGGTCGAGCAGGCCCCAGCGCTGCAGCGCGGCCGCGCCCGGCGGGTGGATGACGTGGGTCGAGACCGTGTCGCTGGGAAAAGTGGCCCGGTCCACGAGCAGCGTGCGGTGTCCCTGCCGGGCCAGCAGCATCGCGAGCGGCGCCCCGGCGCAGCGCGCGCCGACCACGATGACGTCGTAACTCGGATTGGTCATGATCTCCCTCTGGTTCTCTTCCGCGCCATAGTGGACGGTCCAGTGGAGGCTGTCCATCGGCCGAAAATGTCGTACCCGGATGGCAGGGTTCGCGGCGTGCTGAAAGTGGACATCGTGGATGAGGCGACCAGCGGGCGTCCGCCCGTGCGGTGGCAGCTGGAGTTCCTTGACGAGCGGCCGACACTGCGGGAGATCCTGCTGACCTTCTCCGCTGTCGAGGCCTTCTCCCGCAACAGTTTCGTGGTGCTCGTCGGCAACCGGCAGATCGAGGACCTCGACGAGCGTCTGGATCTGAGCGACGGCGCCGAGGTGACGTTCCTGCGGCTCGTGCCCCTGGCCGGTGGGTGATGACCTCGCCGCACGCCGCCCGGCTGCTCCAGCAGCTCAGCGATCTCCACGACCCGGAGCTGAGGGTGGTGCTCACCGAGCTCACCGACCGTGACCTCGGCACTCTGCTGCCGGCCGCGCTGCGGATCCCGTTCGACCACCCGGCCCGGGTGCTGCGGGCCGGCATCACCTCGGCCTGCGGCAGCCGGCAGCCGGAGTTCGACGCCGCGGCCCTGGCGGACCTGTTCGCCGCGCTGGCCGGCCGTGACGGTCCCGGCCCCGAGGTGGCGGCCGCCGCGCTGCTGCGCACGCCGGAGCCGTGGCCGCCGTCGCTCGGCAAACTCGCGGGCGCGCTCGTGACCGCGGGCGCTCCGGTGACCGCCGGCCGCCCGGAGCACCCGTGGGCGGTGCTGGCCCTCGCCACGCTCAGCGGCAGCGTCCGCTCCCGCCTGGTGGCGAAACTCGCCGAGTGGGGCCTGGCGCCGATCGCCCGCGACGAGGCCGAGGCCCTCGCGGCCGCCGGCCCGGCCGCGCTGGCTCTGATCGGCGAGGTCGACGGGCACTATTCCTACTATTCGCCGCCCCCACTGCCGGACGCATGGGACAGGCTGGCCGCTGTGCCGGGCTATCCGTCGTTCGCGCGCACCGCGCTGGAGACCGCTCGGGACCGGCTCGCCGCCATCCACGCCGGCACGATCCCGTTCCGGGCCGACGCCGCCTTCGCCAAGGACGAGGTGGCCGCCCTCGGCCGGGCCGTGCGGGTCGCCCTGCTCCGTGACGAGCCCTGGCTCCTCCCCGTCCTCCGCCCGCTCCTGCTCGACGTGGCTGTCGCGCCCACCGCGGCCCGGACGCTGCCGTCCCAGAGCCTGCTCTACGAGGTGGCCCGGGCCGCCGAGGCGCTGCCCACGCCGGAGGTGCTCGCCGCGCTGCGCGAGGCGCGCGGGGTCACCCGGCACAAGGGCGTGCACCAGCAGCTCGATCGCAAGCTGCAGAAGATCGGGCGGGCGCTGGGCGACCGTCCCGAGGTGGCGCTGCGATTGCCCGACCTCGGGTTCGGCCGCGACGGTGCCCGGGTGATCCCGGTCGGGCCGGCCGAGGCCGTGATCACGCTGGGAGACGGCGTCGAGCTGGCGTGGCGCACCGCCGGCGGCCGGTTGTCGTCCTCGGTGCCGGCGGCGGTGCGGCGTGACCATCCGGAGGCGGTCGCCGAGGTCCGGGCACTCGTCAAGCAGGTGCGCGGGCATCTGGTGACGCTGGCGCGGGCGCTGGAGGCGGGGTTCGCCACCGGGCAGGTGGTGCCCTATCGGGAGCTCGCCGCCAATGGTCTCGGGTGGTCGATGGTCCGGCGTCTGATCTGGGAGGTCCGGGATCCGTCGGGGGAGTGGCGCGCTTTCCTGCCGGCCGCCGACGGCTCCGCTGGTGGCCCGCTCGGCGGCGATGAGGTCCGGCTGTGGCATCCGCTCGTCGCCAGCCCCGCCGAGATCGGCGCGTGGCGTGACCTGCTCACCGCCCGTGAGCTGCGGCAACCCGTCAAGCAGGCGTTCCGTGAGGTCTACCGGCTGACGCCGGCCGAGCAGGAGACGGTCACCTACTCCAACCGGTTCGCCGCGCACATCGTGCACTACAAACAGCTGTACGCGCTGGTCAAGGGCCGGGGCTGGGCCACCTCGATGCTTGGCCCGTGGGACGGCGGCGACACCGCCGAGGCCACCCGCGTCCTCGGCGGCGGATCGTGGCGGGTCACGCTGCGCCACGACTACCGCGACGACGACACCGCCGGCACCGATCGGGTCTGGTTCGACCGCCGGGCCGGCGCGTCGTGGCGGAGCGTGCCGCTCACCGACGTGCCACCGCGCGTGTTCAGCGAGGCCATGCGGGACGTGGACCTGTTCGTCTCGGTCACGTCGATCGCCGCCGACCCGAGCTGGTTCGACGGTCATCTCGACCGGTTCGACGGTCACCTCGGCTACTGGGAGCGTGAGCACCACGCCGAGCTGACCGCGACGGCCGAGGTGCGGCGTGCGGCCCTGGCCCGGATCCTGCCCCGTACCAGGATCGCCGACCGGTGCGAGCTGACCGAGCGGCACCTGGTCGTCCGGGGCGAGCTGCACACCTACCGGATCCACCTGGGCAGCGGAAACATCCTGATGGAGCCGGGTAACGCGTACCTGTGCATCGTCCCGGCGGGGAAGGGACCGGACGTCTTCCTGCCGTTCCAGGAGGACCGGCTGAGCGTGATCCTCAGCAAGGCGTTCCTGCTGGCCGACGACCAGAAGATCACCGACCCGTCGATCACCGCGCAGCTCCGCGGGCGATCCGGTTGAATCAGATCATGCGGCGGATCAACGAACACCTGGTGAGCTGGGCCAGCCTGCTGGAGGAGGAGACGCTACGGCAGGCCGAGGCGGCGTCGCGGCTGCCGTTCATCCACCCGCACATCGCTCTCATGCCGGACGCGCACCTCGGCAAGGGCGCGACAGTGGGCTCGGTCATCCCCACCCTCGGGGCGATCATCCCGGCCGCGGTCGGTGTCGACATCGGCTGTGGGATGGCCGCCGTCCGCACCCAGTACCACCGTGACGACCTGCGCCCCGACCTGAGCACGCTGCGGACGGCCATCGAGCGGGCGGTGCCGCTCTCCGCCGGGGCGTACAACACCAGGCTGACCGAATCGGCCCGGAAACGGGTGGACCAGCTGGCCGCTTCGCTCGATCCCGGGAAGTACGCGTTCGATCCCGGGAAGTACGCGAAGAACTGGGCCCTCCAGCTCGGCACGCTCGGCAGCGGCAACCACTTCATCGAGGTGAGCCATGACGAGAACGGCGCGGTGTGGCTGTTCCTGCACTCCGGCTCCCGCGGCGTCGGCAACAAGATCGCCAGCCATCACATCCGGGTCGCGCAGCAGCGCGGGCTCCGGCTCCCGGACCGCGATCTGGCCTACCTCGACGAGGGCACGCCGGAATTCGACGCGTACCTGACCGAGCTGCGCTGGGCGCAGAACTTCGCGCTGCTCAACCGGGACGAGATGATGGACCGCGTGATCGACTGCTTCGCCGAGTTCATCGGCGGGCCGGTCGAGCAGCGGGAACGGGTGCAGTGCCACCACAACTACACCGAGCAGGAGGTCCACTTCGGTGAGCGGGTGTGGCTGTCCCGGAAAGGGGCGATCAACGCCGCCGCCGGGGTGCCCGGTCTGATCCCGGGGTCGATGGGTGACGCCTCCTACGTCGTGACCGGCAAGGGCAACCCGGAGTCGCTGAACTCGTCACCGCACGGCGCGGGCCGCGCCTTCTCCCGGTCGAAAGCACGCAAGACGTTCACCCGCGAGCAGCTGCGCGAGGCGATGAAGGGCATCGAGTACCGCGATACCGACGCGTTCCTCGATGAGATCCCGCAGGCCTACAAGCCGATCGACGTGGTGATGCGCGATGCCGCCGACCTGGTCGAGATCCGCCACACCCTGCGCCAGATCGTCAACGTGAAAGGCGACTGACGGGCCATGTCGACGCCTCATGTCGACGTGTCGCGTTGACGCCTCATGTTGACCAGTCATGTCGAATCTTCACGTCGACGTGTCGCGTTGACGCCTCATGTTGACCAGTCATGTCGAACCCTCACGTCGATGTGTCGCGTTGACGCCTCATGTTGACCAGTCATGTCGAACCCTCACGTTGACGGGTCATGTTGACAGCAATTGACGTCTTGTCATTGCCGGCTGGTGCGGATTGGCAGTGACGCGTAGCCGCGCAGCACCAGCCGATCCCGCCGCACCGGCTCGCCGTCCGCCCGCAGCTCCGGAAGTATGCGCAGGAGCAGCGGAAACGCGACCTGCGCCTCGAGCCGGGCCAGCGGCGCGCCGAGGCAGTAATGGGCGCCGCCACCGAACGACACCGGCTGGATGCTCGGGCGACCCGGGTCGAAACGGTGCGGATCGGGGTACCGCGCCGGGTCCCGGTTCGCGGACCCGAGCAGCATGGTCAGCGGCACACCGGCGGCCAGATGGTGACCGTCACCGAGATCCAGTGCCGTGCTGGTGAACCGGGTCGTCAGCTGCACCGGTGAGTCGTACCGCAGGGTCTCCTCGACGAACGCGGCCGCAAGGCCCGGATCCGCGCGCAACCGATCCGCCTGATCGGGCCGGTCCAGCAGGATCTTGAGACCGGTGCCGAGAAGGTTCGTCGTAGTCTCAAAACCGGCCACGAGCAGCAGCACGAGGTTGGCGAGCAATTCCTGTCCGGTGAGCGTTCCGTCGGCGGCGAGGGCGCTGGTGAGGTCCTCCTGCGGGTTCTTCTGCCGCTCGGCGATCAGCCCGATGAAGTAATCCTCCAGCTCACGCCCGGCCGTGTCGGCGGTAGCCATCTCCTGTTCCGAGCTGATCGGTTCCAGCACGACGGTCAGGTCAGCGGCCCGCTGCCGGAACCACGACTGATCCGATTCGGGCACCCCGAGCAGCGCGCAGATCACCGCGATCGGCAGCGGATAGGCGAACGCGCTGACGAAGTCCGCCCGCTCGGGCATCTCCTTGATCAGCTTCTCGGCAATCCCGGTGATCACGTCCCGCATACCGGCCACCCGCCGCGCCGTGAACGTCGCCGCAGCGACCCGCCGCACCCGCGTGTGCTCCGGCGGATTGAACTGCAACATCGACATCACGATCGACGCGACCGCCCGGTTCTCCCGCCAGTCCGGCCACATCCCGTCATAGTCGGCGGCGTCCGCGACGCGCAGGCTCGGCTCCCGCAGCAGCCGATTGGTCAACTCGTGGGTGGTGACGAACCAGCGCCCGTCGAGCGCCCGAAATATCGGCGCATGCTCCCGGATGGTGTCATAAGCCGGGTAGGGGTCCAGCCGTCCGTCAGCCGAGAACAACGACGCGAGAGCGGTTTCGTAGTCCATCCGACAAGTGTCGCGCGGCACGCCAGGCGTTCCGCTTGCGCTCTTCCTGCGGGTACGCGCATCGGGTCCCCAAAAGCACGCAAACCCTCCCGAGCCTACCGCGCGATCATCCTGCCGGGTCACTGCCGCAGCGCGGCCGCCGGCGACAGGTGCCCACTCACGCCGGACCGGTCCCGACCCTCTCAGCGTGTTGAGTTCGGGTGCGCTCCGCACCTCAACTCAACACGCAGAGCTGATGCGGCGCCAGCGTGTTGAACTCGGGTGCGCTCCGCACCTGAAGTCCACACGCAGCGGCCGTGCCCTCCCCGCGTGTTGAAATGGGGTGCGCTCCGCACCTGAAGTCCACACGCAGTGGCCGTGCCCTCCCCGCGTGTTGAAATGGGGTGCGCTCCGCACCTGAAGTCCACACGCAGTGGCCGTGCCCTCCCCGCGTGTTGAACTGGGGTGCGCTCCGCACCTGAAGTCCACACGCAGTGGCCGTGCCCTCCCAGCGTGTTGAAATGGGGTGCGCTCCGCACCTGAAGTCCACACGCAGCGGCCGTGCCCTGCCCGCGTGTTGAAATGGGGTGCGCTCCGCACCTGAAGTCCACACGCAGCGGCCGTGCCCTGCCCGCGTGTTGAACTCGGGTGCGCTCCGCACCTCAAGTCCACACGCAGTGGCCGTGCCCTCCCCGCGTGTTGAAGTCGGGTGCGCTCCGCACCTGAAGTCCACACGCAGCGGTTACCGGGCGGGGCGCAGGGCCTGGACTGCCTCCGGAATCGGGACGTCGCCGGTGAACAGTTCGGCCACCACGCCGATCGTGGACGGGGTTCGCAGCACCTCGGCCAGCACCGCCGCCACGTCCGCGCGGGACACCGGTGCCCGCCCACCCAGTTCGGTGGTCAGCCGGACCCGCCCGGTCCCGGGGTCGTCGGTCAGCGCACCCGGCCGGATCACCGTGTAGTCGAGACCGCTGGCGATCAGATGGCGGTCCGCTTCCGCCTTGGCTTCGAGGTACGGCAGCATCGAGCCGCTTGCCGCCTCCGGACGCTCTGCTCCGATGGAACTGATCATCACGTATCGACGTACCCCCAAGGCCTTTGCCGCCTCGGTGAGCTTGACCGCCCCGCCGAGATCGACCGTCGCCTTGCGCTCGGACCCGCTGCCCGGGCCCGCGCCGGCCGCGAAAACCACCGCGTCAGCGCCCTTGACCTGGGCTTCCAGGCTCGCCGCGGCCTCGAGATCACCCAGCACCGGGATCGCGCCGACCGCTTCCAGCGCGGCGGCCTGCTCCGGTTTGCGGATCAGTCCGCGAGCGCGGTCACCCCGCGCGGCGAGCAGCCCGAGCAGCCGCAGTGCGATCTTGCCGTGTCCACCGACCACCAGAACGTCCATGCCGCGACGCTACCTCGCCGCCCGGTCCGGACAGCTCGGTGTCGTTGTTCGCGCGGCACGCACGCCGCCGCGGCACGCACGCCGCCGCGGCACGCACGCCGCCGCGGCACGCACGCCGCCGGCACGCGCTGCCACGAGACGTCACAAGACGTCACAAGACGTCACGAGACGTCACGAGGCTTTCGATTTTTCAGCAGCAGCTCGACACCGTCCAGGAGCCGCTCCAAGCCGAACCCGAATGACCGATCCGGATCACCAATCGCGTTGTACTCCTCCCCGGCCGCGGTCCCGACCCTCCCGGAGAGCGGGTACGCCCCCGGCGTCATCACCCGTTCCAGGATCGGGGCGTGCATCGCCCACCAGTCGGCATCGGTGATCCCGGACCGCTCGGCGGTGCGCCGGGCCAGGATCGACGTGCTCGCCGCGCCCTTGGTGAAGTCGCCGATCAGGGAGACGACCAGGTCCATCTCCAGGTCGGTGAAACCGGCGCCTTCCAGGGCGGCGAGGTGCCACTCGTACCGTTCGCTGCCGTTCGGCCCGATCCACGGGCGGCTGCTCTCCACCTGTAGCAGCCACGGGTGCCGGTGGAACTCGTCCCACATGTGCCGGGCCACACCGGTGATCCGGTTTCGCAGGTCACCCTCGTGCGGCGGATGCTCGACCTCACCGATGACCTCGTCCACCATCAGCCCGATCAGCTCGGAGCGGCCGGGTACATAGGTGTACACGCTCATCAGCTTGAGCCCGAGCCGGTCGGCGACCTTGCGCATCGAGAACGCCGGCAGCCCCTCCTCGTCGGCCACCGCGATCCCGGCCCGGATCACCTCGTCAACGCTGACCCGCTGTTTCGGCCCGCGCCGGCCCTGCGGTGTGCCGAGGGTTCGCCGCCAGAGCAGCTCCAGCGTTCGGTCAAGGTCGCCGTTTTCCATGTGCGCAGATTACCCCGTGGGGTGTACGGTGTTCGGCGCAACGTATTTCCGTAAGGCATACGGAGTTAAGGAGCGCCCGGTGCACACGCTGATCGCCGAAGGACTGCGCAAGAGATACGGCGACCTGTCCGCCCTCGACGGATTCGACCTGCACGTCCCGGCCGGTGTCATTCACGGACTGCTCGGCCCCAACGGCGCCGGCAAGACAACCGCGGTGAAAGCCCTGACCACCCTGATCGACATCAGCGAGGGGCGGGCCAGTGTCGCCGGCTTCGACGTGCGTACCCAGGGCGCCGAGGTCCGCCGCCGGATCGGACTGATCGGCCAGAACGCCGCCGTCGACGAGGTGCTCGGCGGTCGCCAGAACCTGATCATGTTCGGACGTCTCTACGGGTTGACCAGAGCCGAGGCGGCGTCCCGCGCGGACGAGCTGCTCGCGGTCTTCGAGCTGACCGAGGCGGCCGGCCGGGCCGTCTCCACCTACAGCGGCGGCATGCGGCGCCGCCTCGACATCGCGGCCGGGCTCATCCTCACCCCGGCCGCGCTCTTCCTCGACGAACCCACCACCGGGCTCGACCCGCGCGCCCGCAACGAGGTGTGGAACAGCATCCGCGAGGTCGCCGGCCGGGGCACCACGGTCCTGCTCACCACCCAATACCTGGACGAAGCGGACCAACTCGCCTCACAGATCTCCGTGATGAACCACGGGAAGATCATTGCCGAGGGTACGCCCGACGCGCTGAAACGCCAGGTCGGCGGCGACCGGGTCACGGTGACGGTGGGGCTGCGGGACTCGCTCGACGCGGTCGTCCACGGCCTGCCCGCCGGCGCGGCGGTCGACGCGGAGACCCGGACGGTCACCGTCGAGCTGACCGGCGAGAGCCTGGCCGGGGTCGTCCGCGCCCTCGACGAGATGAACGTCGTGCCCGAGGACCTCCAGCTGCGCCGGCCCACCCTCGACGAGGTCTTCCTGACCCTGACCGAGAAGGAGGCCGTCCGATGACGACAGTGCGCGCCGGCTGGATTCTCACCCAGAGAGAATTAGCCCATTGGGTACGGGAACCATGGGCCCCGATCTTCGGGGTGCTCTTCTCGATCATGCTGTTGCTCGTCTTCGGCTTCCTGTTCGGTGGCGCGATCACCCTGCCCGGTGGCGGCGACTACATCGACTATCTGCTGCCCGGCATGCTGGCCCTCAGCATGATGTTCGGCGTCGAGACCACCGCCACGGCGATGGCGAACGACGCCCGCAAGGGCATCACCGACCGGTTCCGGTCGATGCCGATCGGCAGCGCCTCGGTCGCCTTGGGCCGGGTGGGCGCCGACATGACGAACTCCGCCGTGGAGCTGTTCGTCATGGTCGTCGGCGGTCTGCTGGTCGGCTGGCGGATCACCTCGGATCCGGCGTCGGCTGCTCTGGCCGTACTCCTGCTGTTGCTTCTGCGGTTCGCCGTGCTCTGGATCGGGATCTTCCTGGGCCTGAGTTTCCGCGGTTCCGGGGCGACCGTGGCGGTGCAGGTTCTGGTGTGGCCGATCGGTTTCCTCTCCACGGCGATCGTCTCCGCCGAGACGATGCCGGCGTGGCTCGGCGCGATCGCCGCGTGGAACCCGCTCTCCGCCACGGCGACCGCCGCTCGGCAGCTGTTCGGAAACCCGACCGGAGTGACCGGCGGTGTGCTCGAGGACGGGGCGGTGTGGCTGGCGCTGGCCTGGCCGCTCGTGCTGGTCGCGATCTTCGTGCCGCTCTCGGCGAGGGCTTATCGGCGACTGCGGGCTTGATCAAGTTAGTTGATCGACTTGCTTGATCGACTCGCTTGACCGGTTGAGGCGACCGGTGCTGCCCGCCCCCCACTCGGGCAGCACCGGCGCTGTCGCCCGCCCCCGTAGCGACGACAGTCGGATCGTATACGATCCTTCGAAAGATATACGATCACCGCGGACGGGGTCTATGTCATCTCTGCTCTCGAAACACGAATCGGTGTACCGCACGATCCGTGAACGGATCCTCAACGGCGGCTACGAGCCGGGGGAGCGGCTTGTCCTGAGCACCATCGCCCGCGATCTCGACGTCAGCCCGGTGCCGGTGCGCGAGGCCATCCGCCGCCTCGAGGCCGAGGATCTGGTCACGTTCGAGCGCAACGTCGGCGCCCGGGTGAACACCCTCGACGACGAAGCCTGGGAGCAACTCGTCGAGATGCTCGCCCTGCTCGACGGCTACGCGATGCGGCGCGCCCAGTGCCGGATCACCCTGGCCGCGCTCGGCGAGGCCCAGCGCCTCAACGACGCGCTGCGCGCCCACGCCGGCGGCCCCGCCGACCAGCACGGCGAGGTGATGGCCCTGCACCGGCTGTTCCACCGCACGCTCTACGCGGCCGGCGACAACCGCTACCTGATCGAGACGCTGGACAGCGCCTGGGACCGCATCGACGCGTCCCGGGTGCTGGCCTCCCGCTGGCCGGCCCACCGCCTGGCCAGCGCCGTCAACGAACACGACGAGCTGCTGCGCATGCTGCGCTCCGGCCACGTCGACCCGTCCGAGCTGGAGCGCTGCACCCGCCAGCACAGCCTGAACGCCATCATCGCCATCCGAGGCCGGGGCGACACCGGCCGGCTGGACCGGGTCGTGCCCGCCCTCAATCCCTAGCCGGCTGATGTTGAACGCAGTCACGTAGGGTCTCTTTCAAGAGGGGCCGGCGCGAAAACGTATCCACCGCGTCCGGTACCGGAATTGCTACTTTCTGTCATTCTGGCGCTGCGCACAATGGTCAACTTGAGTGAAGTCGGCGAATGGCGTGCGTGTATCGCACATTCGGTACGACTTGACCCGGGACGCCGGCGTCATCCTCGTGCGATGCCGCAGCTCTGGCCGGTACATGGATCATCTCGGAAGATCAAGAGTGTCCGCGTGGCGAAGCGTTCACGCCGCAGACGCGACGCTGGGACGCGCGATCGATCGAGGAAATGATTTTCACTCGGCCTTGTCCCTTAAATGTACGGTGAACGAGTGCCAGAAGAAAATCGCGAACGATCTTCCGGTAAGCCTCGTAAGCGGGGGCGGCGATGGAACGTGCTCGCCCGAAGTCGATCTTATAGGGCCTTGCGGAATCTTTCCCGGTCCAGCCATGCTCTGCCGAACTTCGAATTTTTCCTGATCCGCGTCGTGTGTCCGGCGGTCGGTATATATTTGATCTTGTACGTGACGAACGGATTCACGAACGGATGGGGGTATGCGTATGACTTGAGCAGCGCGATCGTTTCGCCGAGGGACCCCAGGGTTCAGTATGTCTGGCTCGCGTGGCCCCTGGCCGTGACCGGGCACTTCTTCATGCCCGCCCTTATCGGCGCCGTGGCCGGCTATGCGTTCGGCGCCCGCGTCAACCGGCGTCGCAGTTCGAGCCGCCGGGCTGCGGGTCCGCCCATCGGCGGCACTGGCGAGGCGGTGGCACGGACTTCCACCGACGAAGCGTCCGATCTCGGACACCAGCAAGACCCGGTCGCTCCGACACCCGTTCCTCTCATGGCGGCTGCGGACAGCCTGGCGGGTCCATCGCGATGGCTCAGCAAGATCCCAGAATTGTCGGACCGTAGGAAGACGGCGGAATTCGGAATCACCAATGCGTTCGTCGACTATTTCGTCGCCGTGCACGACGGGGATTGGAAGATCGCGCAGGATCACTTCGAACTGGAGGTCGTCGACAACCTGGAGCATCGAGACGTGGTTTCACCCGAGGACCCTCCGGTAATCGCAATGCGCCTCGGCGTGGTCGACTCCGTCGACCTTTTGTGGCGGGCGCGCACCAGCAGCACGACGGGAAAATGCCCCATTTGTCATACGGATTTACCTGATGGCGAGCGGAGAATGACATGACAAGAGCCAAGGGGGTTTCAGAGCCCGGAAGCTTCTACCGTCACAGCCTTGAGCTCATTCAAGCCGCCCATCCCAATCGCAGCGATAGCTGGCACCGCGAGCAGGCCCGCGCCGCCATGACCGCGGCTTTCGAGGCCCGTGAGCAGGCCATCGCCGGGCGCGATCTTCCCGAGATGCCGACCTACCCGCGAACGGAAGCGGACCTCGACGCCCTGGAGCAGGACTTCAAAGAGGGCGAGAAAGCCGGCGAAGCACGCTGGCAGACCTCCACCACGGCGAAGTCCGGTCAGCCGGTCCAGGTCGCTCAGGTCCGCGGAATCATCTGCATCCGCGCCGGTGGCCGCCCCGATGGACCCGCCCTTTACCTGACTCAACCGGAGTGGCGCATCTTCGCCCGCGCCCTCGAACGCGGAGTTCATCCGAAGGCCATAGCGACACTGCGCCCCGAAGCCGATCGCCAGCCGTACGAAGGCCTCAACGAAGAAAAGCGCCTCGAACTCGCGGCGACCGGCAATTCGCTCATCGACGATCCCCTTGTGCAGCCCTGCTGACCGGTTGTCAGGGGCGCTTGGCGACGGTCAGCAGGACCACGCTGTCGTGGATGGCCTCCAGCGCATGCCGCTCGTCCGGGATCACCAGCAGCTCCCCGGTCGCCGCATCGGCGCTGTCATTGCCCGTGAACAACCGCACGTGACCACGCAAAACCTGCAGCGTCGCCTCACCGGGGCTCTCGTGGTCGTCCAGCTTCTGCCCACCGGCCAGCGCGATGAGGGTCTGCCGCAGCGTGGCGTCGTGGCCGCCGAGGACGGTGTGCGCGCTGCGGCCGCTCGCGGCGAGCCGTGCGGCGGCCAGGTGCTGTTCGGTCAGGGCGTCAAGGGCGATCTTGTGCATAGGGGGCATGTGCTCACTTTCTCGAGGGTGTCTCCCAGCCGGGCCGGGTGGGGCGCAGGCCGCCGCGGGTGTCGCGGTAGCGGTAGACGACGTACGGGCGGGTGGCGTAGCCGATGGGGGCGCTGAACGCGTGGACGAGGCGGGTGAACGGCCAGAACGCGAAGAGTGCGAACGCGGCGATGACGTGCACCTGGAAGGTGGTGGGCACGGCGGCCATCAGTTCCGCGTCGGGCTGGAAGTAGAACAGCGAGCGCAGCCACGGTGAGACGGTTTCGCGGTAGTCGTAGCCGGCACCGGCGATGTTGGCGCGAGCGGTCGCCCAGAGACCGCAAATGATCACGGCGGCGAGGACCACGTACATGGCCTTGTCGTTCTTGGTGGTGGCGGCGAAGACCGGGCCGGTGAGCCGGCGGCGTGCGATGAGCAGGGCCATGCCGATCAGGGTGCAGAGCCCGGCGACGGTGCCGATGAAGACGGCCATCAGGTGGTAGGCATGCTCGGTGATGCCGACGGCTTCGGTCCACGACTTGGGGATGAGCAGGCCGATCACGTGGCCGATGAGCACGAACAGCACGCCGAAGTGGAACAGCGGGCTGCCCCAGCGCAGGATGGTGGTCTCGTACAGCTGCGAGGAGCGGGTGGTCCAGCCGAACTTGTCGTAGCGGTAGCGCCAGATGGTGCCGCCGATCAGGATCGCGATCGACAGGTAGGGGTAGACGACCCAGAGCAGGATGTCGGTGTTGTTCATCAGCGTCCCCCGCTGGTGTTGACGAGTCCGAAGGGTTCCAGGCCGACCTGTTCCGCGGGTGGGCCGCTGCGGGCCAGGCCGGCGGCGGCGGCCAGGTCACGGGGGGAGGCTGGGGGCAGCATGGCGCGGACGGCGTCGACGGCGTGCCGGTACACCGAGCCGTCCTTCTCCAGCGACGCGGTCAGGAGGTCGAGCCCGATCCGGTTGTCGCGTAGCAGCTGCCAGCCGGAGTCGTGTTCGGCAGCGAGGTCGAGCACGGCGGGCAGGTAGTCGGGCAGTTCCCCGTCGATGAGTTCGAGGCCGGCGTGTTTGTAGGTGGCGGCGAAGTCGGCCAGGGCTTCGCCGCGTCTGCGGGTGTCGCCGCAGGTGTAGTAGGTCAGGTGCAGACTGGCGCGACGGCGGAAGTCGAACAGCTCGACGTATGCGGTGCGCAGCGGGCCGGTCTCGGTGGTGCTGCGGTGTCCGGCCACCACGTGCAGGGGCTCGGCGACAGCGGCGGGCAGTGCGGGCAGTGCCTCGCCGATGATCGGCAGGGCGGAAAGGACCGTGTCGTCGGGGTAGCGCAGCAGCAGGGAGGCGGCGCGGGCGGCGATCGGCCGCCAGTTCGGGGTCACGGCCGGTCCTCGTCGATGACGCCGGGGCCGGTGGTGGCCCCGCCTCCGGCAGCGGGATCGCGGCGGGGCGGGAACAGACCCTCGGGGCGACCGTTGCCGTCCCAGTTGAGCAGGTTCACCCGCCGGGGCTCGTCACCCGCGTCGGTGAATCCGTCCGAGGTCTGCCGCTCTCGAAGCATGTGGAAGGTCTCCACCTGCACCGGGACGGCGGTTCCGGAGGCCTCACCGAACGGGCCGGTCTGATACATGCCGGGTCCGCCGTCGTAGTCCAGCGAGCACTCGGTGGCGATCTGTTCGAGCCGGTGGGCGTCCTCGGCGTGGGCGGCCGGGATGACATAGCGCTGCTCGTATTTGGCGATGGCGAGCAGCCGGTACATGTCGTTCATCTCCTCCGGCGTCATGCCGACCGCAGCGGGGATGGAGTCGTCGGGCTTCTCGCCGAGGTTGATGCGGCGTTGGTAGGAGCGCATCGCGGCGAGCCTGTTCAGTACGGCCCGGACCGGTTCGGTGTCGCCGGCGGTGAACAGCCCGGCGAGGTACTCGAGGGGGATGCGCAGCGCATCGACGGCGCCGAACAGGTTGTGCGGGTCCTCGCCGTCGTGGCCCGTGTCGCGGAGCACGTCGACGACCGGTGACAGCGGCGGGATGTACCAGACCATCGGCATGGTGCGGTACTCCGGATGCAGGGGCAGCGCCACCTCGTACTTCATGATCAGGTCCCAGACCGGGGACCGGCGGGCCGCGTCGATCCAGTCCTCGGGAATGCCTGCGGCGAACGCGGCTCGGGCCACCGCCGGGTCGTTCGGGTCGAGGAAGACCGACCGCTGGGCGTCGTAAAGGTCGTGCTCGTCCTTGACCGCCGCGGCTTTGGTCACCGCGTCGGCGTCGTAGAGCATCACGCCGATGTAGCGCAGCCGGCCGACGCAGGTCTCACTGCAGATGGTGGGCTGGCCGATCTCGATGCGGGGAAAGCAGAACGTGCACTTCTCGGCCTTGCCGGTGCGGTGGTTGAAATACACCTTCTTGTACGGGCAGCCGGTCACGCACATCCGCCAGCCCCGGCACCGATCCTGGTCGACGAGCACGATGCCGTCCTCGGCCCGCTTGTAGATCGCCCCGGACGGGCACGACGCCGCGCACGACGGGTTCAGGCAGTGCTCGCAGATCCGCGGCAGGAAGAACAGGAACGCCTTTTCGTACTCCTGGCGTACCTGATCGGACACCTGTCGCAGGAGCGGGTCGGCAGCGAGCACCTCGTTGCCGCCGCCCAGCGAGTCATCCCAGTTCGCCGACCAGGTGACCTTCGTGTCCTGCCCGGTCAGCAGACTCTTCGGGCGGGCGACCGGAAGGTCCGTGCCGGCCGGGGCGGTGAGCAGGTGCTCGTAGTCGTAGGTCCACGGCTCGTAGTAGTCCTGCATCGACGGCAATTTCGGGTTGGCGAAGATGCTGAACAGTTTCTTCACCCGGCCGCCGGCGCGGGGCTTGAGCCGGCCGGACCGGGTCCGCACCCAGCCGCCCTGCCACTTCTCCTGGTCCTGGTAGGTGCGCGGGTATCCCTGCCCGGGGCGCGACTCGACGTTGTTGAACCACACGTACTCGACGCCGGACCGGTTCGTCCACGCCTGCTTGCAGGTGACCGAGCAGGTGTGGCAGCCGATGCACTTGTCGAGATTCATGACCATCGCCACTTGGGCCATCACGCGCATGTCAGTACTCCACGTCCTGCGAGCGGCGACGGATGACGGTGACCTCGTCGCGCTGGTTGCCGGTCGGCCCGAGGTAGTTGAACGCGAAGGACAGCTGGGCATACCCGCCGATGATGTGGGTGGGTTTGACCAGCAGCCGGGTCAGTGAGTTGTGGATGCCGCCGCGCCGGCCGTTGACCTCGGCCTTCGGCACGTCGATGACGCGTTCCTGAGCGTGGTAGAAGTACACCGTGCCCTCGGGCATCTTGTGCGTGACGATGGCCCGGCAGACGACGACGCCGTTGCGGTTGACCGCCTCGATCCAGTCGTTGTCCCGGACATTGATTTTCGCGGCGTCGGCTTCGCTCATCCACATCGTCGGCCCGCCGCGGGACAGCGTCAGCATGATCAGGTTGTCCTGGTACTCGGAGTGGATCGACCACTTCGAGTGCGGTGTCAGGTACCGCACGGTGATCTCGAGTTCGCCGTTGCGGCCGAGCTGCGGCTCACCGAACAGGCGGTGCATGTTCAGCGGCGGCCGGAAGATCGGCAGCGTCTCACCGGCCTCGTGCATCCAGTCATGGGCGACGTAGAAATGCTGGCGGCCGGTGAGCGTGTGCCACGGCTTGAGGCGTTCGACGTTGATCGTGAAGGGGGAGTAGCGGCGCCCGCCGGTCTCGCTGCCGGACCACTCCGGGCTGGTGATCACCGGCACCGGGCGGGCCTGGCAGTCGGCGAAGGTGATCTGCTTGCCCTCGTGCTCGGCAGCCAGGTCGGCCAGCTTCACGCCGGTGCGTTTCTCCACGTCCTTGAACCCGGCCGTGGCGACTCGGCCGTTGGTCGTGCCGGACAGGGCGAGGATCGCCTCACACGCGTGGATGTCCTTCGCCAGCGACGGCCGGCCGTCGGCGACCCCGCCGCGGATCGCCCCGTTCTTGTGCCGCAGGTAATCGATCTCCGGGCTGACGTCGACCGAGTAACCCTTGACCGTGGTGCCGAGCTTGTCGAGCAGCGGGCCGAGCGCGCCGAGTTTGTCGGCGATCGCGCCGTAGTCGCGCTCCACCACCACGATCTTCGGCATGGTCTTGCCGGGCACCGGCATCTCACCGGTCTCTTGCCAATCGCTGACCCGGCCGTGCGGGGTGGCCATCGCGTCCGGGGTGTCGTGCAGCAGCGGCGCCGCGACCAGGTCCTTGCGGACTCCCAGGTGAGTCTTCGCCATAGCCGAGAACGTGCGGGCCAGTCCGTGGAAGATGTCGAAGTCGGTTCGCGTCTGCCACGGTGGGTTGATCGCCGGGGTGAACGCGTGGATGAACGGGTGCATGTCCGTCGTGTTCAGGTCATGCTTCTCGTACCAGGTGGCGGCCGGCAGCACCACGTCGGACAGCAGCGTGGTCGAGGTCATCCGGAAGTCGAGGCTGACCATCATGTCCAGCTTGCCCTCGGGGGCCTGGTCGATCCACCGCACATCCCGCGGCCGGTGCCCCGGGCCGGCGTCGCCGGTGCGCAGGTTCGAGCGGGTTCCGAGCAGGTGTTTCAGGAAGTACTCGTTGCCCTTGGCCGACGAGCCGAGGATGTTGGCCCGCCAGGCGATGAACACCCGGGGCCAGTTCTTCTCGTCGTCCGGATCGGTGCACGCGAACCCGAGCCGCTTCTCCTGCAGGGCCCGCGCCACGTACGCGCCGGGGTCGTCACCGGCCTCGTCGGCCAGATCCAGGGGATTGCGGTCGAAGGTCGGCATCGACGGCATCCAGCCGAGCCGTGCCGACTGGGCCAGCAGATCCATGGTGTGCTTGCCGTTGAACAGGCCCTTGCCGGTTGGTGAGGACACGGTGTCGGCGGAGTAGGTGTCGTAACGCCACTGGTCGGTGTGGGTGTACCAGTACGCCGTACCGATCATCTGCCGCGGCGGGCGCACCCAGTCGAGGGCGAACGCCAGCTGCTGCCATCCGGTGACCGGCCGGCACTTCTCCTGGCCCACGTAATGCGCCCACCCGCCACCGTTGACCCCCTGGCATCCGGTGAGGGTGACCAGCGCCAGGATCCCGCGGTAGGTGGCGTCGCCGTGGAACCACTGGTTGACGCCCGCGCCGAGCAGGATCATCGACCGGCCGCCGGAGCGCTCGGCGTTGTCGGCGAACTCCCGGGCCACCCGCGCCACCTGCGCGGCCGGCACGCCGGTGATCGGTTCCTGCCAGGCCGGCGTGTACGGCGTCGCCGGATCGTCGTAGCCGGACGGCCACTGCCCCGCAAGCTCCGGTCGCGACACCCCGTACTGCGCCAGCAGCAGGTCGAAGACCGTGGTCACCAGCTTGTCGCCGACCGTCCGGGTCGGCACCCCGCGGCGCAGCACTCCCGGCGTGTCGGTGTCGAAGCGCGGCAGCACCACCTCAACCGAGTTCCCGGTTTCCCAGCAGGTCAGTGCGGGCTCGATGGCACCCAGGTCGAGATTCCACTCACCCGGCTCACCGAAACGGTGGCCGAGGCTACCGCGCGGCACGGCCGGCGCACCGGTGACCGAGTCCCACAGCACCGTCTTGAACGCCGACGTCCCGCCCAGATCCTCATCGGTCAGGAACCGGTCCGGCCGGTACGCCCCGTCAGCCCCCTGCTGGAGGGTGATCAAAAAGGGGAGGTCGGTGTACTTGCGCACGTAGTCGACGAAGCGTGGCGTACGCCGGTCGACGAAGAACTCCTTGAGAATGACGTGACCCATCGCCATCGCGAGGGCGCCGTCGGTGCCCGGCTGGGCCGGCATCCACTCGTCGGCGAACTTCACGTTGTCGGCGAAGTCGGGGCTGACCACGATGACCTTCTGTCCCCGGTAGCGGGCTTCGGCCATCCAGTGCGCGTCCGGGGTGCGGGTCACCGGCACGTTGGAACCCCACATCATCAGGTACGAGGCGTCCCACCAGTCGCCCGACTCCGGAACGTCGGTCTGATCCCCGAACACCTGCGGCGACGCCACCGGCAGATCGGCGTACCAGTCGTAGAACGACAGCATCGTGCCGCCGATCAGGCTCATGAACCGGGCACCCACCGCATGCGACACCATCGACATCGCGGGGATCGGCGAGAAACCCGCGATCCGGTCCGGGCCGTACCGCTTGATCGCGTGCACGTGCGCGGCGGCGACCATCTCCAGGGCCTCGTCCCACGTCACCCTCACCAGACCGCCCTGGCCGCGAGCCTGCTGGTAGGCGCGCCGCTTCAGCGGGGCGTCCTGAATCTCGGTCCACGCGGCCACCGGGTCACCGAGACGCTTACGCGCCTCACGGAACATCTCGACCAGGACCCCACGGGCATACGGGTAGCGCACGCGCGTCGGGGAATAGGTGTACCAGGAGAACGCCGCACCACGCGGGCAGCCGCGCGGCTCGTACTCCGGCTTGTCCGGCCCAACGCTCGGGTAGTCGGTCTGCTGCTGCTCCCAGGTGATGATGCCGTCGCGGACGTAGACCTTCCACGAGCAGGACCCGGTGCAGTTGACGCCGTGGGTCGAGCGCACCACCTTGTCGTAGGACCAGCGGTCGCGGTAGAAGGCGTCCGCCTCCCGGCCGCCGATCTGGTACAGCGCCCGGCCGTCCGGCGACACCTTGGCCCGGCGTACCAAGCCGCCGAAGCGCAGCAACGCCTGCCCGGCCGACCCGGATCCGTTCGTCATCGAACTGTCCCCCTGGTTTGGTGACCTCGATCTCACCCTTGTCCGCAGAAAGGGGCCGTGCAACTCGAACGCCGGGATTGGTGCCCAAGGTCCCCCGGTCGCCGGGCCAGAAGTCCCGAGATCCTCGGGCCCCGGGAATTCCGGGCCGGTTCCGGGGTACAAAGTCCCTATCCGGTGCGGGCCTCCGACCAGGACCGTTGTGGTGGACACGAACTTCTCTCAGCGGAGTTACTGATGGGCACACCTTCGACTTCGGCAACACCCCGCGGCGCCGGACTGATGCTGGCTCTGGCCACCGTCGGGTTCGCTGTCAACTTCTGGGCCTGGGCGCTGCTCAGCCCGCTCGCCACGAGGTTCTCGGCCGAACTCGGCCTGAGCTCGTTCCAGCAGGCGCTGCTGGTCGCCGTCCCGGTCGTGGTCGGCTCGGTCGGCCGGATCCCGGTGGGCGCGCTGGCCGACAAGTTCGGCGGTCGCATCATGTTCCCGCTGGTCTCGCTCGTGACCATCATCCCGGTGCTCTACCTCGGGCTGTTCGGTCAGGACGCGCTCGCCTCCCTGCTGATCGGCGGTTTCTTCCTCGGCATCGGCGGCACCGTGTTCGCGGTCGGCGTCCCGTTCGTCAACGCCTGGTACCCGCCGCAGCGCCGTGGTTTCGCGGTCGGCCTCTTCGGCGCCGGCATGGGCGGCACCGCGATCAGCGCGCTCACCACCGTGCGGCTCGTCGACGCGAACGGCGAGGCCACCCCGTTCGTGCTGACCGCCGTGGTGCTCGCCGTCTACGCGGTCGTCGCCTGGCTGGTCATGCGCGACGCCCCGAACCGTCCGGTCCCGACCGCCCCGCTCGCCCAGCGCCTCGGCACCGCCCTCCGCCTCAAGATCACCTGGCAGGCGTCCGCCCTGTACGCCGTCGCGTTCGGCGGTTACGTCGCGTTCTCGGTCTACCTGCCGTCCTACCTCAAGACCGCGTACGGGCTCACCCAGGCCGACGCCGCGAACCGGATGGCCGGCTTCGTGGTGCTCGCCGTGATCATGCGTCCGGTCGGCGGCTGGCTCTCCGACAAGATCCCGGCGGCCAAGGTCCTCGCCGGCTCGCTGGGCGTCGTGATCGCCGGCGCGGCCCTCCAGTCCTTCACCCCGGACCTCATGCCGCTCGGCACGATCGCGTTCCTCTCCATGGCGGCCGCCCTGGGCGCCGGCAGCGGCGCGACGTTCGCCCTGGTCGCGCAGGTCGCCCCGGCCAACCAGGTGGGTTCGGTGACGGGTGTGGTGGGCGCGGCCGGCGGGCTCGGCGGCTTCATCCCGCCGCTGGTCATGGGCACCATCTACGGCCAGTTCCAGTCCTACGCCCTCGGTCTGGCGCTGCTCGCGGTGGTCGCCCTGGCCGCGCTGCTGCTGGACCTGCTCTCGGTGGCCCGCCGGCAGCCGGTGCTGTCCCGGGCGTCTTCATAGAACTCATAGGTCCCGCACAAGCGGGTCAACACTGGGTGAACTTTTCTTGAGGGGTCAGGTTGCCCAGCCGAAGGACGAACCCCATGCCTCTCACCCGCCGCCAGTTCGGCGCCGCCTTCGCCGGAGCTCTCGGCCTGGCGGCGCTCGGCGGTTGCGCCGCGACCAGCTCCTCCTCGGGGAGCGCGAGCGCCACCATCTTCGACAGCGGCGTGGTGCACGACATCACGCTGACCTTCGACGACGCGGCGTACGACACGATGATCGCGGCCTACCTCGGGGACGAGTCCAAGAACTGGATCGAGGCGACCGTGACGCTCGACGGCGTCACCTATGAGAAGGCCGGGCTGAGGCTGAAAGGCAACTCGTCGCTGCGCGGGCTGACCGCGTCCTCGTCGTCCTCCGCCACCGCCTCGTCCTCCGCCACTCCCTCCGCCACCGCCTCGTCCTCGGCGGCCGCCGGTGGGCAGCAGCGTCAGGGCGGCGGCTTCGGCGGCGGGCCGGGCGGCAGCAGCGTCTCCGCCGACGACCCGCAGGACCTGCCCTGGCTGATCCGGCTGGACAAGTACGTGGACGGGCAGGCCCACCAGGGCTACACCGAGTTCGTCGTCCGGTCCAGCAACTCGGAGTCCGCGCTCAACGAGGCGGTCGCGCTGGAGCTGCTCGGGAAGGCCGGGCTGGCGACCGAGAAGTCGTTCTCCACCCGGCTGCGCGTCAACGACGGCGACCAGGTGCTGCGCCTGGTCGTGGAGAACCCCGGCGACAAGTGGATGGCCGACAACTTCGACGGCGACGGCATCCTCTACAAGGCCGAGGCGAACGGCGACTACTCCTACCGGGGTGAGGACGCGGCCAGTTACGAGGACGTCTTCGACCAGGAGAGCGGTGACTCCGACGACCTGACGCCGCTGATCGCCTTCCTCAAGTTCATCAACGAGTCGGACGACGCGACGTTCGGCTCGGATCTGGGCACGAAGCTCGACGTCGACGCGTTCGCGAAGTACCTCGCGTTCCAGGAGCTGGTCCAGAACTCCGATGACATAGACGGGCCGGGCAACAACTCCTATCTGCGGTACACCAGCGACACCGGGATCTTCACCGTCGTCTCCTGGGACCTCAACCTGGCGTTCGGCGGGATGGGCGGCGCCGGCGGAATGCCCGGCGCGACAGCTTCCGGCGCGACCGCTTCCGGCGCGACCGCTCGCGGCGGGGATGGCGGCGGCGGGAAGCGCGGCGGCGGTGGCTTCGGCGGCCGCAGCAACATCCTCGTCACGCGCTTCCAAGCCAACGCGACGTTCGCAGCCGCGTACACGAAGGCCCAGACCGACCTCAAGGCCGGCCTCTACACCAGCGGGACCGCGAAGAGCATCCTCGACCAGCGGGCCGCCGTGCTGACCTCGCAGGCCAGCGACCTGATCTCCGCCGACACGGTCTCCGCGGAAGTCTCCAAGATCGAGTCGGTCATCGGCTGACCGAAAAGCGCCGGGGTCTCCGCGTTCGCAAGACCCCGGCGCTACGAATATCAGAAGGCCTACGAATCAGAAGGCCTACGAATCAGAAGACTCAGCCCAGGACGATCGGCTCGAACACCGAGGTGAAGTTCTGCTGCTCCTCGGCGGTGTTGAAGCTGACGTAGTAGTGCAGCT
Source organism: Actinoplanes sp. NPDC023936 (assembly GCF_040639325.1). Classification (NCBI taxonomy): domain Bacteria; kingdom Bacillati; phylum Actinomycetota; class Actinomycetes; order Micromonosporales; family Micromonosporaceae; genus Actinoplanes; species Actinoplanes sp. NPDC023936. Next base: position 32,734 of record NZ_JBEZZR010000011.1, read on the forward strand.
TCTCGTAGTCGGCCTCGCTCGGGAACACCAGCGCGCTCTCCGCGACCGCCAGCATCTCCTTCTTGTCACTGCCGGACAGCTCGGCGGCGTCCTTGCGGATCTGCGCCTGCGCGGCCGGCACCGGGCACACGTAGTTGATGTACTCGGCCAGCGACGCCGCGTTCTCCACCTCGTAGAAGAAGTCGATCAGCATGAGCGCGTCCACCGGGTTCGCCGCGGTGATCGGGATGGCGAAGTTGTCGGTCCAGATCGTGCCGCCCTCCTCGGGGATCACGAACTTGAAGTTCGTGCCGTCGGAGAGGTTCTTCTGGAAGATGTCGCCCGACCAGGCCTGGGTGATCCACACCTCGCCGTTGCCGAGGGCGTCCACGTAGTCCTGCTCGTAGTACTGCCGGACGATGCCCGCGTCCTTCTGCTGCTTGAGCTTCGCCGCGCCCTTCCGCCAGCCGGCCTCGTCCGACTCGCCCGGCTTGACGCCGGCCGCCAGCATGCCGAAGTTCGCCAGCTCGGTCAGGTCGGACATCATGCCGACCTTGCCCTTGAACGCCGGGTCCCACAGGTCGGCGAGCTTGGTGATCGGCCGGTCGACCTTCGACGGGTCGTAGGCGATACCGGTGATGCCGGACGCCCACGGCACGCTGAACACGTTGCCCGGGTCGAACGACTCGGTCGTGTACGCCTTGGCCGCGTTCGCGGTGAAGTTCGGCAGCCGGCTGTGATCCAGCGGAGCGAGGAAGCCGGCCGACCGGAACTGGCCGAACTGCACGCCGTTGGTGATCACCATGAGGTCGTACCCGATGGACTGCTTCGCCGACAGCTGTGGCTGCACCTTGGCGAACCAGGGACCCATCTCCTGGATGACCTCCTGGTAGTTCACCTGGATGCCGGTCTTCTCGGTGAACTTGGCGAGCTCCGCCTTCTCCGGATCCATGTACAGCGGCCAGTTCGCGAAATCGACCTTGTTGTTCTGCTGCTTGCCGGCCCAGAACGTGGCGATCGTGCTGGTGTCGACACTCGCCGCCGGGGTGCCCTTGCCCTCCACCCCGCAGGCGGCCAGGGTCGCGCCGAGCGCGGAGAGGCCACCGAGCCGCAACGCGTCGCGTCGGCCCAGCCGCCGCTGCGTCACACCGCGCAGGAGTGTGGAATCAGGGGTGTTGCGGGGGAACATGGGACTCCGATCGGAATGCGGGTGCTCGGCGCTCGCGTGGCATGGTCACACGACGGAACACGGCTGTTACGAGCACATCATGATCCAATGGTACGGGTCACTCGCAGTCCCCGGCGGTGGTCCGAAATCAGTTGATGTGGCGCAGCCGGTGCGCCGGAACGCCGGCCGCGGTGAGCCGGTCGGCCACGTCCGGCCGCGGGTGATCGAGGAAGACGGCGACGTGGTGGTCGTCGCCGAGATGGCAGGCCGCGGCGAGCGTGCCCAGGTTGATCGGGTCGAGTTCGCCCACGTCACCGAGGTCGAGCACCAGCCGCAGCGGGCGGGTGTGGCGGATCGCCTGAATCAGCGTGCGGCGCAGATCGACCGCGTCGTCGTCACCGAGATCGCCGTGCGGCACGATGACGAGAGTCCCGTCGGGATGGGTGCCGACATCGACCGTGGCTGCGGTCATTTCGTTACCTTCCGTTACCCGAGGCTTCTCCGAGCGGCCAACGGTAAAGCCATCTGTGAAGATCCGTCGAGACTTGTGAAGGAAAGTTCATCTGGTCACAGCGCGGTTACGTTCCTCGTACCCCGGAAGAAGAGAATTTTGCGGGATCACACGGTGAACATCGAATTTCGGACAGGAGACGTGCCGGAGCCGAAGCGGTACTGACGTGCTTCTTTGTGGCGGAGAGGCGAAAACGGCAGCCGTCGGGGAAGGGGGAATGGTCGATATCTTTGGGCCGTGACATCCAGCAGTGTCGCGGTGCGCGAACCGCCGCGGCTGCCGATCCGGCACCGGCGATTCTGGTCGCCCTCCTTCCTCACGGTGTTCGCGCCGCTCGCCACGGTGGCCGCCACCGGTCTGGTCCTGCTGCTTCTCTCCGGCAACCTGCTCCTGCCGTTCCAGCAGGAGCTGATCTTGGAGGGCAAGACCGGGTCCAAGGGCGAGATCTTCGAGGACCCGGAGATGCGCCGCCTGCTGCTGCGGCACCACATCCGGGTGCACATCACGAACACCGGCTCGCGGGAGCTGGCGACCCACGACTTCACCGGATTCGACTTCGTGTTCCCGTCCGGCCGTCCGGCGGCGAACATGGTCCGCCAACGCCTCGCCCGGACCAGCGGCGGCGTCCCGCAGACCACGAAACCGTTCGCCACCCCGCTCGTGCTCGCCACCTTCCGGCAGTACGCGGAGACGCTCGTCACCGCGGGGGTGGCCACCGCGCAGCGGAACACGCTCGGCGGCGGCACGCCGTACTACTACACCCTCGACACCGCCAGGTTCCTCACCCTGATCAAAGCGGGACGGACCTGGAACGACCTGCGCATCGAACGGCAGGCCGACGGCCAGGGCAGCACGATCAGCAACGGCAACCGGGTCATCGCGCACAGCCCCAGCCCGTGCCACGCCAACGCCGGCGAATCCTTCCTCGCGCTGACCGCGTTCGTGGAGAACGGCACCAACGCCCCGCCGAGCGCTGCCGAGGCCCCGGCCGTGACCGCCGCGATCAAGCCGCTGCTCGGCATGCAGGGGATGCACGACCAGGAGCTCTTCGCGTCCTACGTCACGCCCGAAGGCAAGGGCAAGGCGCCGATCGTCGTGGTCTACGAGCATCAGTACCTCTCCTACCAGGTGCGTCAGGCCGAGGCAGGCGGCGGGCCGGACACCGACCGGGTGCTGCTCTACCCCCAGCAGGAGATGCTCACCGACCCCGAGTTCATCCCGCTCAACGCCGGCGCCGACCGGCTCGGCCGCCTGCTGGCCGGCGACCCCGAGCTGCGCCGGCGGGCCATGGAACTCGGTTACCGCGTGCTCGACCCGACGAGCGCCGCGAGCAGCGACCAGCTCTGGAGGTACCTGGCCGAGCGGGACATCCCGGCGCCGGACAACAGCGGCAACCTCACCAAGGCCGAACTGCCGGTGCTCGACGTGCTGGAGAACATGATCGGCGAGGTCGGGGGCTGCCCCCGATGAGGCGGGGGCCGGCTGTGCTCGCGCTCGGCGTGCTCCTCGTCAGCGCAACCGCCTGCACCCCGGCGAAGCCGGAGCCGATCAGCCTGCGCGTGCTCGCCAGCTCGGAACTCGCCGACATGACGCCGATCCTCGCCGACCTGCGCCGGGAGACCGGCATCGAACTGGTCATGGACCATCAGGGCACGGTCGCGGCGAACAAGGCCCTCGACCCGGCGAATTACCGGCACGACCTGGCCTGGCTCTCCGACGACCGGTACCTCAAGCTGACCCTGGATGCCGCCGGATACGCCGGCCCGATGCCGCTCTCCACCAGGATCATGGGCTCGCCGGTGGCGATCGGCGTGAAACCGTCGGTCGCCGCCCGGCTCGGCGACCCGACCTGGGCGGACATCGCCGGTGAGGCAGCCGCCGGCGATCTCACCTTCGCGATGGCCGATCCGGGACAGGCGGCAAGCGGGCTCGCCGCCCTGATCGGCGTGGCGACCGCGGCCACCGGGGAGGGGCGCGCGCTGCGACCCGAGGACGTGACATGCGACCGTCTCGGCGGCTTCTTCAGCGGACAGACGCTCACCGCGCCGACCTCCGCCGCGCTCGTCGACACCTTCGTCGCCGCACCGGACAAGGCCCAAGCCTTGATCGGGTACGAGTCGGTGCTGCTCGCGCTCAACGCCAGCGGCCGGCTCACCGAACCCCTGGAGATCCGGTACCCGCGCGACGGCATCGTCCTCTCCGAGTACCCGCTGATGCTGCTGCGCCCCGAGCACCGGGCCGCGTACGACCGGGTGGTCACGTGGCTGACCAGCGACACCGCCCAGCAGAAGATCATGCGGCAGACCCTGCGCCGCCCGATGAACCCGGCCGTCACCCGTGACCAGCGGCTGACCACGCCGATCGGCAACTCGCTGTACTTCCCGGACCGGCAGGACGTGATCGACCGGCTGCTGGCGAACTATCGCGCCGATCCCGGCCGGCCCGGGCACGTCATCTTCGTCCTCGACTTCTCCGGCTCCATGAAGGGGGAACGCATGAACCGGCTCCGGTCGGCGTTCAACGGCCTCAGCGGTGTCGATCGGACACCGTCCGGCAAGTTCACCCGATTCCACCGGGGCGAGAAGATCACGCTGATCCGGTTCGGCGAGGGCGTCCTCGACGAACGGACGTTCACCGTCGACGGCGACGACGATGTCCGGGCCATGCGGGCGTTCCTCGCGCCGGAGGAGTACGACGAGCGGACCGCGGTGTGGTCGGCGCTCGGCCACGCCTATCAGAAGGCGCGCGCCGAACCGGGACGCAAGACGTCGATCGTGCTGATGACCGACGGGGAGAGCAACGCGGGGATCGGCCTCCCCGGCTTCCTGGCGGAGTACCGAGCCCTTCCCGCCCCGGTGCGCGCCGTTCCCGCGTACATGATCGGTGTGGGTGAAGCGGACGGCAGCGCCTTGCGCACCGCCGCGGCAGCCACAGGTGGGCGCGCCGCGGCGGCGACCACCGATTCGCTCGCGGACGCTTTCAAGGATGTGCGTGGCTGTGGATAGCGCATGGTGGAGCGTCTGGTGGCCGTGGATGCTGATCTGGGCCGCCACCGTGATCACGCTGATCGGGACCGTCTGGACCCTGATCGCCCGCTGGCGGATGCTGCACGGCGGGGGACAGCCGGTGCGGGGAATCACGTTCTACCTCCATGACGATTCGGTGATGGACCTCTATCTCGGTGGCACCTACAAGAGGGCGCTGCGCGAGGAAGTGCGCGAGGAGATCTCCAGTACCAAGGAGGCCAACGTCAACGCGGCCTTCCAGAGCTTCGGCGTCGGCGGCGCCCGGACCGTCGACCGCAAGGTGTTCCGCGATTACATCGAGACCGCCGAGCCGATCACCGTTATCCGGATCATCATGGAGGTCCTGGAGAAGGCCGACGACATCGTCTACATCGACCTGGTCAACGGGGTGATCGAGCCGGGCCGGGCACTCACCAAAGCACTCAAGACCACGGTGCTGACCGATCCGGCGTCCTTCACCGTCCGGGAACTGGGACAGCTGGAGTCCTATGTCTCGATTCGAGGCACCTTCAGGTTGGCCGCGGAGAACGGTGACACGGTGACTTTCGAGGCGCCGTGCGGGGAACGCGGGGACGGCGAGGTGGCGCAAGCGGTGCTCCGCTGCTCGAGCAGCGGAATCCGGCGGGACGTGCCCGAGGGGGATTTCCAGGCCCGTTGCCTCGGCAAGGTGCAGACGTGGGATCGGCAGCGCGAGAAGCTCATCATCGATCCCATCGCCATCTTCCAGTGAGACGGGCGCGGCCGTGCAGCGCTTGGCCGGTCAGACCGCGACCGGCTCCTGGCGCTCCGCCGTCGGCGGCGCCTCCATCCGGAAAATCCGGAAGCTCAGCAGCGCCAGCCCCAGGCCCGCCACCGTGAGGCACACACCCAGCCAGGCCGACGAGAGATATCCCCAGCCGGCGGCGATCGCCGCGCCGCCCAGAGCCGCGCCGATGCTGTTGGCGATGTTGAGCGAGGACTGGTTCACCGCCGCACCCATCAGCTGCGCCTCCGGCGCGGCGGCGATCAGCAGCGCCTGCAGGGCCGGGACGACGAAGAGGCTGGCCGCGCCGGTGAGGAAGGCTCCCAGGAACAGGCCGGCCGGGTGCGCGGCGGTGAGCGCGAAGACGACGACCGAGGCCAGCATCGCGACGAAACCGATCAGCACGGTACGGCGCAGGTTCCAGTCGGCGGCCACGCCGCCGATCGCGATGCCGGCGGTCATGCCGAGGCCCATCACGGCCATCACCCACGGGACGGTTCCGGCGGACAGTTCGGTGATCTGCGTGGTGACCGGCGCGACGTAGCTGTTCACCGCGAAGAAGCCGCTCGTGCCGATCGCCACGGTCGCGGCCACCAGCCAGACCTGCGGGGAGCGGAAGGCGCGGAGTTCGGTGCGAGGCGAGCCGCCGGGAGCGGCAGCGACTGAGGGTACGGTGACGAGCACCGCCACGAGAGTGAGCGCGAAGACGGCCGCGACAGCGAGATAAGCGGCTCGCCACCCCTGCGCCTGACCGAGCGCGGTGATCAGCGGAACGCCGAGCAGGTTCGCCGCGGTGAGGCCGCCGATCACCATGGCGACGCCCTTGCCCTGGTTGCCGGGGCCGAGGATGGTCGCGGCGAGGATGCCGGCCGCGCCGAAGTACGCGCCGTGGGCGAGCGCGGCCACGAACCGACCGGCCAGGACCAGCTCGAACGTCGGGGCGAGCGCCGACGCGGCGGTGCCGGCGACCATGAGGCCGAGCAGGCCGAGCACCAGCCGGCGGCGGGGGATGCGGGCGGTGAGCGCGGCGATCGTGGGCGCGCCGACGACGACGCCGAGCGCGTAGATGGTGATCATCCAGCCGGCGGTGGCCACGGCGTCCGGCGCGGAGCGGGCGTAGTCGGCCGGAAGGAGGTCCCGGGCGATCTCGGGGAGCAGACCCATGGCGACGAACTCGGTGAGGCCGAGTCCGAAGCCACCCAGGGAGAGGGCGAGCAGGGCTGCCCGGCGGCGGCCGGCGGTCAGGTTGTCCACGGGACCCGACTCTAGAACGTTCTAGTCGGATGTTGGTATAGAACGTTCTAGTCGTCACAACGTACGATCGCGTCTATGCAGTCAGGGGAGCGACGCACTACCCTCGCCGACGTCGCGGCAGAGGCCGGTGTGTCGGTCGCGCTCGCGTCGATCGTCATGCGCGGCGCCGCAGGCGCCGGCGCGGCCACCCGGGAGCGCGTCCTCGAGGTCGCCCAGCGACTCGGCTACCAGCCGGACAGCCGTGCTCGCCTGCTGCGCAGCGGACGGACCCGGCTGCTCGGCGTCGTCTTCGACGTGCGGCATCCGTTCCACACCGACCTGCTGACCGGGCTCTACGACGCGGCCGGCGCGGTGGGGTACGAGCTGACGCTGAGCGCCGTGACGCCCCGGCGTGACGAGCGCACCGCGATCGACGGGCTGCTCCAAGATCGCTGCGAGGCGCTCATCCTGTTCAGCCCCCGCTCGCGCACCGCCGACCTGGCCGCCCTCGCCGCCCGGCTGCCGGTCGTCGCGATGATGCGGACCGTGCGGCAGCGCGCCGTCGACGTGGTGCGCACGGACGACACCCGCGGTTCCGAGCTGGCCGTCGATCACCTGGTCGAACTCGGTCATCGCCACATCGTGCACCTCGACGGCGGAACGCTGCCCGGTGCCGCCGAGCGCCGGCGGGGCTACCAGGACGCCATGAAACGGCACGGCTTGGCCGGTCTCATCCGGGTGATTCCCGGCGGATCGGGCGAGGACGACGGCGCCAGAGCGGCGGAACGGCTGCTTCCCGAGCCGCCCACCGCGGTGACCGTTTTCAACGACCTGAGCGCGACCGGTCTGCTCGACGTGCTGCGCGGCCACGGTCATCCGGTGCCGGGCGGCGGCGGTCCGGGTTTCCACGGCGGCATCAGCGTGGTCGGCTACGACGACAGCAGCTTCAGCCGGCTCGCCCACATCAACCTGACCACTGTCGCTCAAGACGTCGAAGCGCTGGCTGCGGGCGCGGTGCGGCGCGCGGTGGCGCGCATCGAGGGTACCGACGTCGAGCACCGTGAGGTCGTCATCGAACCCCGGCTGATCGTTCGCGGCACGAGCGGCCCGGCCGTGCCGCGCTGACGGGATCGAGTGGTTATCCGGGCATCTTGGGCGGTTGCGGGTGCTTGAGTTTGTGGGTGCTTGAGTTTGCGGGTGCTTGAGTTTGTGGGCGCTTGAGTTTGTGGGCGCTTGAGTCTTTTGCGGGCGCCTTGGGTGATTACGGGGCGCTCAGTGCCGTCCGGCCCAGGGCCGCCAGGGTCCCGGTGTCCCCGGAGCCCGCCGTGATCACCGCGGCGTGGCGGAAAGCGATCGTGTGCCCGCCCGGCGAGCGCAGCGGTGGGTGCTGCGGGTTGGCGTCGTCGTCGACCAGGACCACCGTCGCCGGGGCCGCCCGCTCCGCCGGCACCTCCCACGGGCCGTCGCCGGTGTAGGAGAGCGCACCCCGCCAGCGAAGTCCACCGCTGGTGGCGCCCGCCGCGCCGAACGTCAGCGGCGCGCCGGAGACGTTGGTGAGGGTGTTCTCGAACATCAGAACCCAGCTGTCGTCGCCGGTCAGCGCTGCCGTTAGCGCGCGCCACTCGTCGAGGACGGGGGTGCCGTCGTGACCGGTCCAGATCAGACGGTGGGCAGCTGTCGCGGTGGCGCCGGTGGCGGAGAGCTCGGACAGGGTGTGGTCGCCGGCGGGGTGCAGGCGAGGATGCTCGTCGATGTGCGGCGGAGACCAGGCCACGCCCGGCACCGGCTCGTCGGTGAGGGTGCGGACCATGCTCACTGTGGGCTCGGGCCGGTAGGTGTAGGTCAGCAACGGCACGTCACCAGCGGAAACGGTCACCGAGCGTCCGGGATCGTGGCCCACCCACAGGTTCCGCGCGGCCTCGCCGAGCCGGGCGTGCCGCCGAGCCTCATCCGGGCGTGGGTTCCGTATGCACGTCCAGGCCTCGCCGCCGGATCGCATGCCCGTCGGTGCCTCGGCGCTCGATCGCATGCCCGTCCCCTGCTCGAATTCAAACAGATCCAGACGGAATTCAACGCTGAAGAACCCATCCAGTCAACCGGACCGCACATGTGGCGACGAGATTCCGGGGCGGAGCCATGGTGATCTTTCGAATGGAGGGCTCGTAGAGGTCAGCCACGACATGATCCTGGTCGCCGAACACGCCACCCACGTGATCGTCCTCGCCACCCGCGTG